>JAFLSP010000001.1:0-10355 GCA_022510885.1 Treponema sp.
CAGCTCGTGCGTGGACAGCACCGTCGCGCAGCGCGGGCAGTACGGGAGGATGTACGAGCCTTCGTATATCAGCCCCCTGTCCCAGAGCGACTTGGCGACCCACCAGATGGTCTCCATGAAGTCCGGGTCCATCGTCTTGTAGTCGTCGTCGAAGTCCACCCAGCGGCCCATGCGCGTGATTGTCTTGCGCCACTCGGCGGTGTACTTGAGGACGCTCGCGCGGCACTTCTCGTTGAAATTAGCCACGCCGTATTCCTCGATTTCGTGCTTGGAGTTAAGCCCCAGCTCCTTCTCGATGAGGTTCTCCACCGGAAGCCCGTGGCAGTCCCAGCCGAAGCGCCGCGTGACTTTCTTCCCCTTCATCGTCTGGTAGCGCGGGATGATGTCCTTTATCGTGGAGGGGATGAAGTGACCGAAGTGCGGCAGCCCCGTGGCGAAGGGCGGCCCGTCAAAGAAAATGAACTCCTCCGCGCCCTCGCGCCGCGCGACCGACTTCCTGAACGTGTCGTGCGCCTCCCAAAACCGTAAGACTTCCTCTTCCTGCTGCGGAAAATCGACCTTTGCGTCAACTGCCTTGTACACAATAATCCCCATGTCAATAAAATTGCGTTCAGTATAGAACAAAACGGGGGAAAAGTCTACGGATACGGCGGATGCGCGAGCGGCAAAACACGGCGCGGATTTGACGGACGGCGCGTTCCGCGCTACAATGTCCGTATGACTGTCCGCCATGCTGAAGCGACCGAGATTCCTGCAATTCTTGCCGAGCACCTGCGCCGCAAGGCCGCGCGCGCCGAACAGCCGCTGTTCGTATTCTCCTCCGACGTAGCGGCGGACACCTGGGCAGAGTGGGCGGTGCGCAATCCCGCCGACTCGGGCGTGCAGGCGGTCGCGCTCGAAGACTTCATCGCATGGGACCGGTTCAAGGGCGCGTATCTCGCGGGCGATGTGCGCGGAAAGACCTGCATTCCCGCCCTGCTGCGCAAGCTGTTCGTGCGCGACCTCCTGCGGCGCAACGTGCAAGAGCGGCTCATCACCCGCATCATTCCCTGCGACGACGCGCAGTCGGCATTCGCGTTCACGGACTGGCTCGCAAAAATTCTCCCCGCGCTCAAACTGTGGCATGAAAAATACGAAGCCTTCCTCGTCGCCGAGCAGATGACCGCCGCAGACGACCAAGACGAGGAAAACCGCGACTACGCCACGCTGTTCGCGCGCTACGGCACATTCCTGACAGAAAACGGCTTTTTTGAGCCGGCATGGCTTGAGCCAGAATTCATCGAGCGCGAACGGACCATCGTCATTTTCTTTCCCGAACTGCTTGAAGATTTCGGCGACTACGAGCGCGTCCTCACTGACGCGGACAACGTAATCGCCGTCAGGCTTGCCGGACGTGCCGAACGCCCCCGTGCCTACCGCCTCCCCGACTCGCGCGCGGAGCTGCGCCGCCTCATGCTGCGCCTGCGCGACCTGCACCAGAGCGGCGTGCCGTGGACGGACATCGCGGTGAGCGTCCCCGACATGGAGACCTACCGCCCCTACCTCACGCGCGAGTGCGCGCTCTACTGCATTCCCGCGAGCATCCGCTCGGGCGAGCCGCTCACCCGCCACTGCGCGGGACAGATTTTCCCCCAACTGCACGACTGCTACGCGAGCGACTTTTCCTATGACAGCGTGCGCGCGCTCCTCCAGAACGAGTACGTGCCGTGGAAGGCCGACCTCGCCACGCTCCGAGAGCATGTAATCCGCGAGGGAAACCGTCTGCACGCCATCTGCGGCTATGAAGAGGACGGAGCAAAGGTTGACAGCTGGACCGAGGCGCTGAGTGCCGTCGCGTCGGACACACGAGAGCTTGCGTTCTATCAGAATCTCAAGCACGACATCACGCGGATATGCGAGGCAGCGACGTTCAACACGCTACGCACGGCATGGCTTGTGTTCCGCCAGCGATTTTTGGACAGCGACCAATTCACAACTACTGCGAACAACATTCTCGGCCGCTGCCTGAGCGAGCTGAGCGACATCATCGACATCGAGACACGCTACGCGGACACGCTCGGCCTGCGCATAGGGCAACCGTTCGTCTTTTTTCTGAATGAACTAAACGCAAAGACCTATCGACCGCAGGAGCCGGTTGACGGCGTGTCGTTTTTCCCTTATCGACTCTCGGCGGCGGCGCATTTTAAGCACCAGTTCGTGATTGACGCGAGCCAGCACAACCTCGACGTGCCGTACAAGAAACTGGGGTTTCTTAATGCGGAGAAACGCAGGCGGCTTTTAGGTGCGGACGCAGACCGAGGCACGGACGCTTCGACAGCGTTCGTGCGGCTGTACGCAAAAACCGCGGACGACGGCGCGTGCTTTTCCTGCGCGCAGGAGACCTTTTCGGGCTTCGCGATTGCCCACAATGCGCTGAGCGTTCTGGAAGATGCTTCGCCGCTTACAGCGCTGGACGCAGCAGATTTTTTCAAGCAAGAACGACGGCGTGCGGCAGGCAGGGGCGGCGCGGCAACGGGAACGCCTGTCATCACCGCGTTGCAGCAGTCGTCGTTCCTCGCCTGGGCAGAGCGGACTCGAAACTTTGAGGAAAACAAACCATACGAGGCAAGCAGCGCGCTCAAAAAAGCCGTGCGCACGCGGCTCGCAGAAAAACGCCACAGCACAGACATCGTAGTGACACAAAGCGACCTGGCAAAATTTTATCCGTGCCCACGCAAATGGGTGCTCACCTCGGCACTCGGTCTGCGCGAGGACTCACTGGACACGAACCTCATGCAGCCCTTCGACATGGGCAACGTCAACCACAAAGTGCTTGAGCTGTTCATGCGCGCGCGGATAGGCAAGACGCTTCCCGTGACGGGGACGGACGCCACGTTCGGTGACGATGAAGAAACCATCCGTGCGGAAGTGGCAGACTTGGTGGCGCGGGCAATCCACGACACATCGATGGACTTCAAGGACAGCCCGCTTGTCCTGCGCGCGCTCGACGCGCAGCGCGACGCGATTGCCGACGGCATCATGCGGTTCCTGCACGGCCTGTGCGTCGCACCGCAGAAACCCGCGCCAAACACCATCAACTCCAAGACAAGCATCAAGGGCTTCGGCGGCTACACGGTGCAGGGCGCGGAGGTGGAACGGCATGGACAAACAGAGGACGGCATCGCGCTGCTCGGGAAAATCGACTGCCTGCTTTCTGACCCGGAGAGCGGCGACTACGCCATCATCGACTACAAGAACTCGTCCGGCGCAATGCCACAGGCAAGCGCACTGACCGAAGACGAGAACGGACTGCTCGGCGACTTCCAGATGCCGATGTACGTGACGCTCGCCGGAAAGCCCGTGGAGGCTGCCTATTTCTACGCGATTGCGAACGCGGAGCGCCGGTGCGCACTCGACAACTGCAAGGGACTGCCCAAGGAACAGGCGGCAGACGCGCAGAATCCGTGGTGCTACGAAACGTTCATGGCGCAGACCGTGCGGCTGTTCGGGGCATACGTCACCGACTTTGCCGCGCGCGCCGCGCAGGGGCAGTTTTCGCCTGTCAATCCTGTGCAGAAACGGGGCGCGTTCGTACACGCCGAACCCTATACGGTGTGCGCAGGCTGCCACTGCAAGGGCATCTGCCGCACCACGTTCACCGTAGGCGCGCGCGACATTCCTGCCGACGGGAGGAACCGTTAATGTACGACTACCTTGACCTACTTGCGCGCAGGCTTGACGACCGGCAGAAGCGCGTCTGCTGCCGTACCGAAAACACCGTGGTGGCGGCGGGCGCGGGCAGCGGCAAGACGCAGGTGCTCGCCACGCGCTTCGCATGGCTCGTGATGAGCAAGGGCATCCCCGCGAAGGACATCCTCACCCTCACCTTCACCAAAAAGGCGGCAGGTGAGATGTACGAGCGCATCTATCAGACGCTGGCGTTTTTTGCCCACAACAATGCCACGCCACGCGCGGAAAAGGAACGGGCGCAGGCCGCCTTGGACTCCTTCGGCGAGACGCACATCCAGACCTTCGACTCGTACTGCGCAAGCATCGTGCGGCAGACAGCAAACCGCTACGGCATCCGCCCCGACTTCACGGCAGGCACCGCCGACACCGAAAGCACCATCCGTGCGGCTGCCCTCCCATTCGTCCTCACACACCGCAACAATCCTGCCGTGCGCGCCTTTGCCGACGCGGGTGGCTTGCAGAAATTCGCCGAAACCGTGCTTGCCGACACCGTGAACCGTTATGCCACGCTCGCAGACGATGACACCTATTTCTCGGACAGGCTCGAACGGCAGCGACAGAAAGCCGAGTCCGACCTCCGCTGGTTTCTGACCGGCACGGGCAGACGACCTGAGGAACTGGAGGACGCGCAGAACCTGAGCGAGATACACGATGCGCTGCGCGAGAAACTTGAGACGGCAAAACCCGGCGGCTACACGGACACGTGCCGCCTCATCGAAAAATGCATCGGCCGCGCGAGAACTATGTACGACGTACCAGCCGCCGCACAAAATGATGTATCCTCGCAGATTATCACAGAAATCGATACGATTGCGACGCTCGTCGGAACGCTGCCGGGCAAGGGCTATACAACGGAGCTTCGCGCCGTCATCAAGTCGCTGAGAGAGAACGCGCTAACCTACCTCAGCGCGCTGCGTGCCTACCTGCGCCAGTACGACGACATCAGCGCGCTGTTCGCGCTGCTCGACCGCTTCCACGCGCAAGTCAAACGCGACAAACGCATTTCGGGCAACCTGAGTTTCCGCGACATTCAGAAGCTGGCATTGCTCGCACTGCGGGAGCAGGACGACTTGCGCGCGCAGGAACACGCCGCCTACCGTGCCGTCATGATTGACGAATTCCAGGACAACAACGGCGAGAACCGCGACCTGCTGTTCCTCATCTGCTCGCCGGTGAGCGCGGGCAGCCATCCGACGGTGCGCGACATCGAGCGCGAGCGGCTCTTTTTCGTGGGCGACGAGAAGCAGTCGATTTACCAGTTCCGCGGCGCGGACGTGTCCGTATTCAACGCGCTGCAACGCGACTTCAAAGAAACCTTTGGCGCGGAGAGCGTGCTGCCCATGGAATACAACTACCGCTCGTCTCCCGCGCTCATCACGAGCTTCAACCGGCTGTTCGGCGGCGCGGACGGCATCTTCCCCGCCGAACGTTCCGCCCCCGACTACGAGGCGCAATACACGGCAGAGACGAAAAAGTACGACCCGGAAACCGCGCGCGAACTTCCCGCCGAGCCACTGACCGCCGAGAACGTCGCCCTGCACTTCTGCCTGCTCAACAAGGCGCATTTCAAGCAGAACGGCGCGATGGAGGCGGACGACCGTGCCGACCTGCTCGATGAAAAAGAGCAAGTCGCGCATTTTATCGCGCACAAAATCCGCGAACTGCGTGCGTCGGGAGCAGACTTCCATGACATCGCCATCCTCGACCGCTCGCGCACCAATCGAGGCATCCTCACCAAGTGGCTCAACGCGCTCGGCATCCCGTATCGCGTAGACATGCACACGGACCTGTTCGCGTCGGGCGTCGTGTTCGACCTTTATAATTTCCTGCGCCTGTGCGCCTACCCCAACGACCGCACCGCCTACGCCGCCTACCTCACCTCGCCCTTTGCCGCGCTCAGTGAGAACGTCGTTGAGACAATTCTTGCAAGCGGCGACGAAACGCCCGACCTCTCTCCCGCTGACGAAAAGCGTCTTCGCGCCGCACAGCGATTCCTGGACGAACAACGGGCGCTCGCGCTGAGCCAACCGCTCACGCGCACGCTCCAGACGCTGTGGTACGAGACCGGCTACCGCTACGAGACCTTCCTCAGCACGCGCGCCGCCCTCTGCGCCGAGCAGTTCGACCTGCTCTACGAACTCGCGCGCCAGTGCGACGCGGGCGGCAAGAGCGTGGCGTGGTTCGTTGACCAACTCGCCCTGCTCAAAAACGGCGAATCGTCGTCATTCGGTGCCGATGACGCAGAACTTGACGCGGGGAACGTCACGTACCCCATCGAACAAGGTGACGCGGTGCAGATTCTGACGATTCACAAAAGCAAGGGACTGCAATACAAGCACGTGTTCGTCTGCGGTTGCACGGGCGTGCGGAGCAAGTACGAAAAGGACGTCGTGTTTTTCGACGATGCCTATGGCGTGAGCGTCCGGCCGGAAAAAGGCAGCAGCAACTACTTCGTGCTCCTGCAAGGCGCGCTCGCCAAAAAGAAGGAGCTTGCCGAATTCCGCCGCCTGCTCTACGTCGCGATTACCCGCGCCGAAGAAGCGGTATACGTCGTCGGCTCAGTCACGCCAACGGCAAAAAAAGATTCGGACGAGGGAAGCGCCAGCCTCAAGCTCATCGAAGGCCAGCTCGACCGCTACTACCCGCAGTGGCAGGACGACCTCGATTTCGCGCTCGGTCACGCTGTCTACACCGACGGCGCGCCGTTCGACTTCCACTCGCTCCTGCCCCTTGACCGCACTGCATTCTTCGCGCAGCGCACGGCGGAACTGCCGCCGCAACAGGCGCGGGAAGCGCTTATCGCCGCCTGCGCCGACACCTACGCCCATGCCACGCCCGTAACGGCCGAACGCGCGCGCATCCTGCGCACCACGCCGCACGCACTCGAAACGGAGGACGCGCCGGTCATCGCCGCACCCCGACCTGACCCCTACGACACCGTGAGCGCAATCATCGATTCTTACGCCGAAAAAACGGCGGGCAGTCACGGACAAGACGACGAGCGCGACCGCGATTCCGCACGGGAAATCGAATGCACGGGCGCACTCCAAAACGCCCGCTTCTCCTACGCCGACTTCGGCACGCTCGCCCACGCCTACCTCGAAGCATTCGCGCACGGCACCGCGCCGCAAGCCTTCGTCGCCGAAAGCAAGCTGTTCAAGCATCTGACCGAAGCGGAAGCGCAGGCGATGCGGGAAGCGTGCGCGGCAATGACCGCCGCCTTCGCCCAAAGCGAACAGGGAACCGCGCTCCAGGATGCGCGCGCGCGCAATCGGCTCGTCAGAAGCGAATATGCGTTCCGCACGGTCATTGCCGACCGCGCGCTCACGGGAACAGACGACGAGCTGCTCGTGACCGGAGTCATCGACCTGCTGTTCGAGAACGCCGACGGCACATACACGATAGTTGACTACAAAAGCGACCGGCTCATCCGTCCCGCCCTCTACCACGCGCAGCAAGCCTGCTACCGCATTGCTGCCGCCCGGCTGCTCGGATGCCCAGAACACACAATTCGCTGCTATTTGTATTATTTGCGCTATGACCTGACCGTAGAAGTCAGCGGCGCGGACTAGCTATTTTCCCACATCGAGCATCCGCCGATTCCACGTGGCGGGGTCGTAGATGTCAAGCTCCTCATACTTCGGCCAGCGCACGTTCGGGAACGTGACGGGGAACACGGACTTTCTCGGCGGACGCGGCGCGCTGTTCGTTTCTTCGGTCAGACGCAGCAAATCATCGCGGCTTTCCCCGCCGTCAACGCGCACCAGATACGGCGAGCCGAACGCGCAGATAATGCCGTCGTCATCAAAACGGTGCGCAGGCAGTTCCGAGGACTTCGAGATGTTGCGGATTTGCGTGCGCCGCCCCGTGCAACTCGTGTAGACCTTCCCCGCCGAGCGCACGTACTTGTCCACCGAAAACGACTGCTCGCCGTCGCTAAATTCCGCCTGCTCGTAGGTGAACGGCATCTCCGTCTCCCAGTAGCGGATGTGATAGAACGCATCGCCAGAAAAATAGTAGCCCATCCGCTCCTTCTTGACCGTAGGCGGCGAGACGAGCAATCCCGGAGCAGCCCCGCAGTCGCGCCAAAAGCCCTCGCGGTTGTCCGCGTCGCCCGCAAGCACGGGCTGCCCGTCCGCGTCGCGCGCGCTTCCCTTCACCAAAAAGGCGAGATAGATGTCGCCGCCGATGACCGCAAGCGGCACGTAGGCGTACTCGCCGCTTCCCGGATAGCGGATTTGCAGCTCATACGCACCCGCCGTGCGCGACTCGTTCTCCGCAAGCGTAATGTACGAGATTTCGATGTGCTCCGCCACGCGCGCCGTCGTGTCGTTGCGGTCGCGCGTGGCGTACTCGGTATAGGAGACAGGCTCGGCGGCGCGGTCGGCATAACGGCCGGAAAACACGCGCAGCACCGCCGCAAATTCGTTCCCGTCCTTGCCGAACAGCACGAGCCGGTCGTCGCCGCGCCACACGCCCGCAAGCAGTTCGGGAATATCCGCGCGCGCCTCACGTTCCGCAGGCACAGACTGCGCGAACGCGGCGACGGCGAGAGAAAAGACAGCCGAAAACAGCAGTGATTTTTTCACTTCTCAAGTATCGGCTAGTCGAACAGCGCGTTGCATTCTTTTTTGTACAGCTTGGCGATTTTGTGGCGCATCAGCTCCTGCTTCGCGTTGATTTCCACGCCGATTTCGAAGGGCTTGGTCAGCAGCGCGAACTTCGAGATGCGCTCGCAGGCGCGGAAGCCCGTCTTGGCGTTGTCGAGCACGTCGATTTCCGTGCGGAACAGGTTCTGGATTTCGCTCGTGCGCAGCAGTTCCTCGTAGTTGTCGTAGAGGACGTTGTTCTCCTCCGCGTAGGCAAGCACGTTCTGCTGGTCGGGGACGATGAGCGCGGCGATGTACTTCTTGTCCTGCCCCACCACCACCGTGCGCTCCACGTAGGGGGAGGCGTTCACCGCCTTCTCAATCACCTGCGGCTCGATGTTCTCCCCGCCGAGCAGCACGATGGTGTCCTTGGCGCGCCCCACGATTTTCAAGTCCTCGTCGTAGCTGAGCATGCCGAGGTCGCCCGTGTTGAGCCACCCCTCGCCGTCGATGACCGCCGCCGTCAGGTCGTCGCGCCTGTAGTAGCCCTTCATCACCTGCCGCCCGCGCACCAGAATCAGCCCGCGCTTTCCCGGCTTGAGCGGCTCGCCGCCGGCGACCTGCCCGTCCTTTTCCGCCACGATTTTCACGTCGAGGCTGGGGAACACCCACCCCACGTTGTTCGAGCGCGGCTTCCTGGAGTTGCGCACGGAGATGACGGGCGCGGCCTCGGTCAGCCCGTAGCCCTCAAGCAGCTTGAAGCCGACGGCGTGGTAGAAGGCCTCCGTCTCCGGCTGGAGCGCGCCGCCGCCGCTGATTGCCGCGCGGAACTTCCCGCCGAATTTGGCGAGAACCCGCCGGTACACCACGAATTCGCCGATTTTATGGAACGGCCACAGCAGACAGAAGGGGATAATCCCCACGAGCACGTCAAGCACGCGCGGATACCAGTGGTAGCGGCAGCGCAAGCCGCACACGCGCTCCTTGAATTTATAGTACAGCTTGCCCACGGCGACGAAGTTGTAGAACGCGCTCTTGTGCAGCGCGTCCTGCTTCTTCACCTCGCGGAACAGCCCCTGCGCCACCGCCTCCCACAGGCGCGGCACGCCGTTCATCCACTGCGGCTGCACGAGCGCCATGTCCTGGAGCATGACCGAGGCAATCGGCTTTGAGTAGGCGAAGCCGCCCTTCAGCCCGATGACCATGTAGCAGAACGCCCGCTCGAAGCTGTGCCATATCGGCAGGACGGTCAGCCAGATGTCGCCCGGCTGCATCAGCCCCAGCACCGTGTGCGCCACCTCGCACTGCGCGATGTAGTTGTCGTGCGTGAGCTGCACGCCCTTGGGAACGCCCGTCGTCCCCGACGTGAAGATAATCGTCGCCACGTCGTCGGGGCGCACCTCCTCCATGCCGCGCTCAATGGCGAGCCAGTCTTCCTTGGTAATCGCCGTGCCCTCGCTCTCAAGCAGCGAGTAGTTGATGACCTCGATGCCCGCCTCGTTCGCCTGCCGCACGGTCTTCTCGTCGGGATGCTCGTAGAGAATCGCCGTCTTGAGCAGCGGCACCTCATCGACCTTCTCCAAGACCTTCTGCAGCTGCCGCGCGTTCTCAAAGAAACTGATTTTGCACTCCGCAAAGCCGAGGATAAAGCGGATTTCCACGCCCATCGAGTCACAGCCGCGCGGCACGTCCGCCGCGCCGAGCGAGAGCAGCGCGTAGTCCGTGACGAGCCACTCGCGCCGGTTGTCCGCAATCAGCCCCACGCGGTCGCCCCGCCGCACGCCCAGCCGCCTGAGCGACGCGGCAAGCTCCACCACGCGCTGGTACACCTGCGAGTAACTGTAGCGCACGAACACGCCGCTCTTGTTCTTCTCCGCCTGCAAGGTGTAGTTCGGAATCTCGGCGACCTTGTTCCTCAGCAGCAGGGGCAGCGTCGCCCCCAGCGACTTGTCCATAGCATTTTCGTCAATCATACCCGCTACCCTACCATATTTCCGCGCCCTTTGGCTAGAGGGCGCAGAGCCGCGCGGAAATTCC
>JAFLSP010000001.1:10455-34608 GCA_022510885.1 Treponema sp.
GCCGCGCGGAAATTCCGTGCCCGCGACCGACAAACAACTGTCGCAGGGCTGCAAAACGTTCCCCGCGCTTGACAAGTGACTGTTGCAGGGCTACAAGACGTTCCCGGCGACTGACAAATAACTGTCACACGCCTGCAAAGCGTCCTCCGCGACTGACAAGTACCTGTCCGAGGCCTCGGATTGCTTCTCCGCAACCGACAAGAAGCCGCCCGAGACCTCGGACGGCTTTCCCGCGCTTGACACGCGGCCAGCCGATTTGTCGCGGAGAACGGCGGACACAAATCCTCCTCATTCTGCGGAAGATTCTGCCGATACTTACGGTATGAAACTGAAAGCATTTTTCGTATTGTTGTTGCTGTCGGCGGTTCCGCTCGCCTTTTCCGAGATTCTGGCCATGAACGCCGAGGCGTCCTATTACGCCGAGAAGTTCCACGGGCGCAAGACCGCGAGCGGCGAAATCTTCAACATGAACGCGCTCACCTGCGCGCACAAGACGCTGCCCTTCGGCACGATGCTCCGCGTCACGAACCTCCAGAACAACGCGACGGTCGATGTGCGCGTGAACGACCGCGGGCCCTTCGTCAAGGGGCGCGAAATCGACCTCTCCAAGGCGGCGGCGCAGAAACTCGGCATGATAAAGACGGGGACTGCCCGCGTCAAAATCGAGATTATCTCGCCAAACGGAACATCGGCCGTTGCATCACGCAGCGCCGCGTCACCGAATACGAATTCCGCTGCCCGCGCGGACTACTGGGACGTGCAGGTCGGCTCGTTCACGAGCCGCGAGAACGCGAACCGACTGGCGCAGGCACTGCTCAAAAGCGGCTTCGAGAACGTCTACTTCCAGGAGACCAGTTCCGTCACGCGCGTCGTCCTCAAAAGAGTCCCCGACGCGCAGCTGCCGGAAATCGAGGCAAAACTCCGCGCGAACGGCTACACGGATTATGTCGTCAAAAAGAATGCGTAATACCGCCCGGTAAGTCCTCATGCGAACGTATCTGGGAAGACTGGGCGAGCTGGTACTGAAAGGCTCGAACATCCGCGACTTCGAGCGGCTGCTCACGGGGAACGCGCGGCGCTACGTGCAGTCCGTGGACGCAAAGGTGTCGCTGTACGCCGGACGGCTCTACGTGGAGTGCGCGGACGAGGCGGCGGCTGCCGCAGAATGCATGCTCGACCACCTCATCGGCATTACGGGCTGGTCGGAGGCGACGGCGGTCGAAAAGGACATCGACGCAATCCGCGCGCAGGTGCTCGCGGAGGCACGGGGCGCGCGTGAGCGCGGGGCAAAGACCTTCAAAATCGAGGCGAAGCGCAGCGACAAGAGCTTTCCGCTCGACACCTACGGCATCTGCCGCGAGGCACCGTCGCTCGTCTGCGCGCAGGGCATCCTCGCCGTGGACGTGCACCGCCCCGACGTGACGATTTGCGTAGAGGTGCGCGACCGCTGCTTCGTCTATTCCAACAAAAACCGCGGGCACCGGGGGCTTCCCGTCGGGTGCAGCGGCAAGGGGCTGCTGCTGCTGAGCGGCGGGCTTGACAGCCCCGTGGCGGGCTACCGCATGATGAGCCGCGGCATGAAAATCGAGTGCTGCTACTTCCACGCCTACCCCTACACCTCGCAGGAGGCACAGCAGAAAGTCGAGCGGCTCGCCGAAATCCTCGCCGCCTACGGCATGACCACCCACCTCAACGTGATTCCCTTCACCGACGTGCAGATGCGGATTAAGCAGAAAGCGCCGGCGGCATTCGCCACGCTCATGCTGCGGATGTGCATGATGCAGTGCGCGAACCTGCTCGCCGAGCGGCTCGGCGCGGACTGCATCGTGACGGGCGAGAGCCTCGGGCAGGTGGCGAGCCAGACGATGCAGAACCTCGCCGTCACCGAGAGCATGGCGCGCTACCCGCTGCTGCGCCCGCTCGTGGGCATGGACAAGGAGGACATCGTGGCGACGGCGCGGCGCATCGGCACCTACGAGACCTCAATCCTGCCCTACGAGGACTGCTGCGTGCTTTTCTCGCCGCGCCACCCCGTCCTGCGCGCGGACCTTGCGGAAGCAACGCAGATATACGAGTCGCTTGAGGCGGAGGGGCTTATCCGCGAAGCCTACGAAAAGCGCGAAATCATACGCTTTGACTGCGCGGGCATCGTGGCGGGGCAGTTCGGCACGCGCGAGAACGCGGCACAGCTCGCCGCAGAGAACGGGAAACGCCTGTCGGCGGGCGACTAGTACGTGTACTTGAGCGACAGCGTGATAAAGTGGTTCACCCTGTCGGTCAGTTGCCGAACCCACTCGTCATAGGCGGCCTGCGCGTCTGCAAGTATCTTTTCCCTATTAACATTGAGTTGCCCATCATCATTATAATAAGCATCGCGGTTTCCCCGGTAGATGTCGTTCTGCACGCCGTCGTTGTGGATGTACTCGAATGCATAGCCGAGCCGCACCGCGAGCCGTCCTTTCGCCACGTGCGGGAACGTGTACTCGCCGGCAAGGGCGAACTGGCAGACGAGCATCGTGTGGCCGCCCGACATGAAGCTCAGGTGGTTCCAGGCGGCGTCCACGTGCTCGCCGCCGGTGAAATTCTGGTGCGTGAACGCCGAGCCGTCCGTGCGGTAGCGTCCCGGCTCGGCGAGCATGTAGCCCACCTTGTCGTCGTCCGAGTAGCTCTCCGCCACGTTCTGGTGGCGCACGAAATTCGCGCTCACGTCAATGGTGAGACGCTTGCGCGGGGCAAAGCGCGCGAAGAACGACACCTTGTCCGAGTCCGGCGGAATGGACGCGCCCATGCAGATGCCGTTGTTCGTGTAGTTCTGGTAGTTCCACGTCTTTCCGTTGATAACGCCGTCCGCGCTCTGCTCGTAGTCCCAGTGCGCGTAGACGTAGGGCAGCACGATTTGATAATTGAACGACATATACGACAGCGGCGAGCCAATCGGCGCGTACACCGCGCCAAGCTGTCCCGCAAGGCGGAGCTTGCTGTCGAAGTTCAGCTTGGCGATTGCCTCCACGTCGAAGTCGTCCACGAACACGTCCGCGGCGAGCTTGAGCGTCTGCACGGGCTTGTACTCAAAGAGCAGGCCCATCTGCAGGTTCGCGCCCGCGCCGCCCAGGTTCTGAATCGCCATGTACGGGGCGGGCAGCATATACAGGACGGAGGAATGCGGCCCCATCGTGAGGTTCTCATAGTAGGACAGCGAGAATTTGGGCGTGATGTTCAGGCGGATAGCGTGGAACGAGAGGAATTTGCTGTCGGTCAGGTCCTCGCCGAGGTTGTTGGACGCGCCGATGGTCTCGTACAGCGTGACGAAATCCCAGCGCGGGCGGCTCACGTTGAGCGTGAGGTTCGCCGCGTGGTACGCCGTATCATTGAGCGCGAGACCGTCGTTCAGGAACGGCCCGTAGCCCGTGCGGTGGATGCCGCCCGTCGCGTAGTAACGTTCCGTGCCGAACGCGACGTTGCAGTTCACGTTCAGGTAGCCGTCCATCGGTCCGATTGACGCCGCGTCGAACACGGAGTCCTGCGGCTGGTTCACGTACCGCTGCGCCACGTTCGCGTATTCCGTGGTCGTTCCCCAGATGCCGAGATGATAGCCCGCCGTCACGAGGGGGGTAAACGGCAGCACCACGTCGCCTTCCGCGGCGACCTCGCCCTGCACCTGCTTGCGCAGCGTGGTGTCATCGTTCGTCAGGTCGGAGGCAATACGAGCCGTTCCGCCGGCAGAAACCGAGACATGGAACGGGCGCGAGAAGATGCGCTCGTACTCGTCCCTTGCTTTCTCCACCTCGCTCGCGTAACGGGGGATGACATTGCCCTCCTCGTCCGTGCCCGCCGCAATCACCTCGTTAATGATGCGTTCAATCACGCGCACGGGATAGGGGCGCAACTGCGGCAGGGGCGACGTCAGCCCCTGGATTTCCCATGCCTGCGCCGTCATGTAGAACGGGTCGCCCGTATCAACGGAGACTTGCGCGACCGCCGCAGCAAGCGCGAGCAGAAAAACGACCCCACACACATATCGCCTATGCATACACACCTCACCTAAGCCCTAGAATCGGATGAACGAACATTGCACGGCAAACGCCATCTCGAAGCCGTGCTCGAACGAGCCGCGCTCATGCCCGTGGTTGAACACGAACACGTATGCCGGCTGCGCGGTGAGCTTGAGCCACGGCTTGGCGTACCAACTGCCGCGCACCGCAAGCCGGTTGACGAATTCGGGCGTTCCCGTCGGCGCCACCCAGTCGCGCCGCTCGCGCCAGTTATCCTGGCTCTTGCGCGGGTAAACCCAGTTCTTGAAATCGTCGGGGTCGTCGCCATTTCCAATCCTGTCGCCCTCGCCGACCACGGAATCCGTGCCGCCCCAGCCGAGCGCGTCGGTGAAGGCGTTGCTGCCGGAGCAGTACTCGCCGCGCGCCATGAACAGGTACATCGCGTCCACGGAGAACTTTCCCGGCCGCTCGTAGCCCGCCGTCAGCTCGCACGACACGGTGTCCGGGCCGAAGGGCGAGCCGACCCACTCGTAGAAGAGCGCGTGGTCGCCGATGTTCTCGCTGTAGGTGCGCACGAGCGTCCAGTTCGGTCCTTCCTTGATGTAGAGGAAGGGCTGCGCGTAATAGCCCTCAAGCGCGAAGTGCAGGTAGCCCTCACGGAACGGTATGTATGCTTCCGAACCGAGCTGCCCGCCCATGCCGTTCGGGGTCTTGTCGTCCGGCCAGTTGCTGCGCTCGTAGGGGGTCTGGAACTGCGTCATCGCGAACATCCCGTAGAAACGAAGTCCGTTGAACGGCACGAATTCCGTCTTCAGCCCGAGGTAGGCGCAGATGTGCGACTCCACGTCATCCACGTTCCGGTTGCCGTCGTCGTCGCCGTAGTCGCGCCAGGGGGAGAAGCCGTGGAAAATCGTCAGCGGGTTCATGAAGCGCAGTTCGAGCGGCGCGTAGACGAGCACGCCCTCCAGCGCGGTGAACGTGACGCGCTGGAAGAGGCGGACGTCGAACTGGTGCGTGTAGAGGTACTTGTCCACGTTGAATTCCGAGACCGCGCCCGTGTACTTGAAATTCGGCGAATAGAACAGCAGCTTTGCGGTGGTCGTGCCCGTGAGGTAGTCCGACATGATGACCGAGCCGTTGAGCGACCGTCCGATTGACTGCGGCCCGAGCGCAATCTGCACGCCGATGCCCGTCTTTTCCGAGAGCCGCGCGCCCGCGCTCAGGTAGCCGTAGGACGGGAAGTTCACGTCAATTTCGCTCGCCGAGATGGGGATATTCGTGCGGTTGTCGTGGTGCAGCGCCATGCCCTTGTTCTCGCCGAGCGACACGTCCATCTTCATCGCCACCCAGTCGCCCACCGTGATGCCGAGCGGCACGGAGAGCACCGGCTGCCGGCTGTAGCGGTCGAAAGTCCAGTCGATGTTCTTGTTCGTCTTGAAGAACGCTTCCGGGTTGACTGACGGCTCGACCCCCACGGAAATCAAGTCCGACCCGAACGAGAATATCGACTCCGAAAAATACGCGCGAATACGGTCGTACTGCGCCTTGCCGCCATCGCTCAAAGCGTCATAGTCAATCTCGTCCAAATACAACGAAAGCTCCTGCACGGTCAGCGGCGCGCTGTCGGCAAAATTGACGATACGGCTTTCAAGCGAGACCGCCATAAGCGCGTCGTACACCCAGTGTCCGCTCGGAACCAGTTCCTGCGCCCCACGCGGGCGAGCGGCAAGCGAAAGGGCTACTGCCGTTCCCAATACGACCATGGCAAACAGTTTTTTCATGGCAACCTCCGTTCAGTCTTCTGCACGTTGCACCGCATCAACAGCCGCCTGCAACTCCGCGTCGCTGACCGCCTGCGGGTAATGCGCGAGCACCGTCTCATAAAAAGCGACCGTGCGCAGCCCATGCGTGCGGAGCGAAAAATGCTTGGCGACCTCATGACTGTACGCCGCGAACGCCGCGCGCCTTTCCGGGTGGTCAACGAGGTCAAGGATACGCTCGACCATCGCGTCATCGCTGTCCGCCAAGTAGCCGTTTTTTCCGTCGAACACGGTGTCCAAAAAGCTCTCGTCCCGGCGGCACACGATGGGCAGGCGCGAGACCAACGCCTCAAGCGCGGTCATCGAGTGCATTTCGGAAAGCGATGCTGTCACGAAAATATCGCCCAACCGATAGTACAGCGAGAGCGATTCCCAGTTGATGAAGCCCGTAAACAGGATGCGCTGCTCAAGCCGCTGGCGGTGCGCCGCCCGCTCCAGGTCATAGCTCGCGCCGCCCGCGCCGACGAACAGCATCTTCACGTTCGGCCGCTGCTCAAGCACACGCACGACAACATCAAACAGCTCCTCCACCCGCTTCTCTTCCGCCACGCGCCCGATGAACACGAGCGTCACCTCGTCCTCCCGAATCGCGAGACTCTTGCGCAACGCGAACAGCGCCTCTTCCGTATCGTTTCGGGCGAAGAACGACTTGGTGTCTATCGCATTCGGGATGACTGCCGAAGGCGTGCGCGGCAGTATCGCGGGCAACTTGAAGTAATCGTGCGCCTTTTCCGACACATTGATGAGCGCGTAGAATTTCTTGTACAGTCGCTGCACGATTTTCCTGATGACCCGCACCGGGATGAGCCGTCCGCCCATAAGGTAATATTTGTAGAAATCCTCCCACATGGTGTGCGTCGTCGCGATGACCGGGATGTGCAGTGCCTTTCCTGCCCGCTTTGCCGCGTGAGCAATATAAAATTCCGTGTGCGAGTGGATAATCTGCACGCCGTGCTTTTTCAAGAATGCGACCACCGCGCGCTTGTGCGGAAAACCGATGTACTGGTTGTCGCCAAACGGCGCGGGAATGGAATACACGCGCAACACGTCGGGGTCAGCCTCTTCCGCCTGCCCACCCCCGTGCGGGGAAACCGTCACGACAACGACGTGATGCCCCAGCTCGGTCAGGATTTTCCGCAGCTGCACCACGACCGTCACGACACCGCTTTTCGTCGGCAAATAGGAATCGGAAAACAACGCGATGTTCATACTGTCTGCAATCCTATCAAAATATTGCACGAATTTCAAGGTTTTGCTACAATTAAGGCGATGACAGCGGAAGAAAAGGCGACCATCTACGAACTTCTTAAGACGGCGGCGACAGGCGCATACGGCTACGTGCCGCCCGCGTTCTCCGGCATCTCGCCGCAATTCAGTGATGACCCATCTCAATCCACGGGCGACGCGCCTGAAACTGCCTTCGAGACAGAAAACATCGCACAAGATAGAGAAAATATTGAGGAGACCGCGACCTCTTCCACGCGGCAGCAAATCAATTCCATCGCGCAGAAAATTGCCGTGTGCGAACGCTGCGTACTCGCGCGGACGCGGACGAACGTCGTGCCCGGTGTGGGGGTGACCGAACCGCTCGTCGTCGTCATCGGCGAAGGACCGGGCTACGAAGAGGACAAGCGCGGTGAGCCGTTCGTCGGCCCTGCGGGGCAGCTGCTCGACAAAATGCTCGCGTCTATCGGGCTTTCCCGCGCGGAAAACTGCTTCATCGCCAACATCGTCAAGTGCCGTCCGCCGGGAAACCGCGTTCCGCTTCCCGAGGAAGCCGCCGCCTGCGAGTCATTTCTGCATGCGCAACTGTTCGCGCTCAAGCCGAAGATGATTCTGTGCGCGGGCAGCACGGCGGCAAAGAACCTGCTCAAGACGCGGGACGGCGTGACGCGGCTGCGCGGGCGATTCTACGACTGGAACGGCATCCCCGTAGCGGTCACGTTCCACCCGAGCGCGCTTCTGCGCGACGCAAGACAGAAAATATTCGCATGGGAAGACCTTAAGATGATGCGCGCGCGCCTTCAGGAAATCGCACCCGAATACCAGCCGACATGAAACGCTATCTGCAAATCGTGCTGAACGTGCCGCTCGCCCTCAATCGGGCGTTCACCTACCGCGACTGCGACGACGCGAAGGAATCCGAAAGCCGTGTCGGTCACCGCGCGGACATCAAATTCGGCAACCGACGCACCACGGGCTTCATCGTGGCAGAATCGGACACGCTTCCAGCGGACTGCGGCGTAGACGAGACAAAAATCCGCCCGATTCTGCGCCTGCTCGACGACGAGCCGCTGTTCACGGACGAACTGATTGACCTCGCCCGCTGGGTCTCGCGTTTCTACATCTGCTCCGTGGGCGAGGCACTTTCCGCCATGCTCCCCGGCGGACGACGTGAGAGCGACGCGGGGAGTTTCCCGCTCGCCGAAGATGCTCCCGATACCACCGCCCGCACGTTGAGCGACGAGCAGACGACCGCCGTACAGGGCATTCTCAACACGCAGACGCGACTGCATTACCTCTACGGACCGACTGGCACGGGAAAAACCGAAGTATTCCTGCAAGCGGCAGAAACGCTGCTCGCGCGCGGCAAGGGCGTCATCTACCTCGTGCCCGAAATCGCCCTGACCGCGCAAGTCGTCGAGGCCGTAGTCGCACGCTTCGGGCAGACGGCGGCCGTGCTGCATTCGGGCCTGACTCCCAGCCAGCGGCTCGGCGAATGGAAGCGCATCCTGCGGCGGGATGCGCGCGTGGTCATCGGCGCGCGCAGCGCGGTATTCGCGCCCGTCCCCGACCTCGGCATGATTATCATCGACGAAGAGCACGACGGCTCATACAAGAGTGGCTCGACCCCGCGCTACCACGCGCGGCAGGTGGCGATGTACCGCTCGGCGCGGCGCGGCATCCCCCTCGTCATGGGAAGCGCGACCCCGAGCGTGGAGGCGTGGCACGCCATGGAAACCGGCACCGTCGCGCGCCACACGCTCACCAAGCGGCTTGCCGGCGGCGCGATGCCCGGCATTCGCACAATAGACCTCTCCGCCCTTGCGCTTGACTGCTGCATCTCGCCCGAACTCGCAAAAGCGGTCACGGAGACGCTCGCGCAGGGGCGGCAGGTCATCCTCTTCCTGAACCGCCGCGGCTTCACGCATTTCTTCCGCTGCAACTCGTGCGGCTTTGAGATGAAATGCAAAAACTGCTCGGTCGCGCTCACCTTCCACAAGAGCGAAAAACGCCTGCGCTGCCACTACTGCGGCTGGCAGACCGTCCCCCCGCAGGAATGCCCCGGGTGCGGCTCGCTCGACGTGGGCTACTCGGGCTTCGGCACGGAATTCATCGAGCAGGAAGTCCGCGCGAAATTTCCCCATGCCCGCGTAGTCCGCGTCGATACCGACAATGTGACGCACAAGGGCGAATTGCAGGAAAAACTGGACGCATTCCGGCGCGGCGACTACGACATCCTGCTCGGCACGCAGATGGTCGCCAAAGGACTGAATTTTCCCCGCTTGCAGCTGGTCGGCATCATCCTCGCGGACACGGGGCTGCACCTGCCCGACTTCCGGGCGCAGGAGCGGACGTTCGCGCTCATCACGCAAGTGGCAGGACGCGCGGGGCGTTTTTTTCCCGACGGGCGCGTCCTCGTGCAGACCTACAGCCCCGGCCGCACGCCGATTACCTGCGCCGTGCACGGAACGATTGCGGAATTCTACGACGAAGAGCTTACGCAGCGAGCGGCGTTACACTTCCCGCCGTTCTCGCGCCTCGTGCGCCTCGTGTTCAGGGCGCCCACCGAGCAGCAGGCAGAACAGGCAGCGACGGGCGCGGCAGAAATCCTGCATAATGCACTCAAAAAATACGAGGAAAAGCCAGATGCGGCAAAAACAGAAACGGAAATCCTCGGTCCCGCCGCCTGCCCGATTGCCAAAATCGCCGCGAACTGGCGCTACCAAATCCTCTTGCGCGGAAATAACCTGGTTGCCATGCAGACTGCCGCCGCCGACCTGCTCTACAACTACCAGCATGACAGCAACGTATACATCGAATGCGACGTTGACCCCGTGAGCCTGCTATAAATCAGATGTGGCGACGGACGCCGTCAAAGCGCACGTTCCACAGAAACAATCCCGATGCGGGAGCGGTTGCGCCAGCCTTTTTTCGGTCGCGGCTATCGAGCACTTGTTTAAAATAGGCCGCTTCCCTTTTCTCTTTTTCAAACTGAATCAACGTTCCCGTCAGGCTGCGAACCATTTTCCAAAGGAACGCATTTGCGGTGATTTCAAAGACGATTTTGTCGCCATCGGGATAAAAAACGGCGTTCTCAATATAGCGGAACGTCGATGCGCTCATGTCCCCTGCGGCGGCAAACGTTGCGCAGTCGATTTCGCCGCGCAGATGCGCCGCCATGTCGTTCAGCACGCAGATGTCCGGCTGATGGTGAATCTGCCACACGTAGCGCATTTCCGTCGCACGCGCACTTTTCCCGCAGTAGATAACATAGCGGTAGGTACGTGCTGTCGCGCTGAACCGCGCGTTAAAATCCGCGTCCACGCAACGGGCGGCATTAACGCGCACATCGCGTGGCAGGAAAGCATTGATTGCTTGCACATAGTTCTCCACAGGAATCGAATCGACAGGACTGAAGAAATTCGCCGCCTGCGCCGCCGCATGTACACCGCTGTCAGTCCTGCCGCTGCCATAGAGCGTCACCGGCTGCTTGTGGATTTTCTCCAGCGCGGCTTCCAGCTCCGCCTGCACGGTGCGAACGGGCTTCCCCCTATCCGAGCAATCCTGCCGCTGCCAGCCACAAAAGTCAGTGCCGTCATAGGACAGCGTGAGCAGAATGTTGCGCATTACTCGTCATCGTCCGAGGGTTCGAAGCCAATGTCGTTCGCATCGGCAAGCACTTTGGAAATCTGCGTATACAACTCGCGCGACTTTTCCAGCAGCGGGCCGGGTTTCGCCTTGGACGACTTGCCCAGCCCGAAGCCGCGCGCAATCGCACGCTTGTATTCGTCCAGTTTCTTGAGCCGCTGCTGCATATCTTCGGTCTGCCCGTATTTGAATTCGAGCAAACCCAGCTCATAAATCAGCCCGTCATAGCCGTAATTTTTGTCGGTGTCAGGGCCGAGATTCGCCATCACGCTGAGTGATTCGGTACGCGCCATCTCGTTCTCCAGTGTTTGCGCGTAGAAAAAAAGCGCCTTGCGGTAGAATGCCTTGGCAATCCAGTCGAAGTTGCGCCCGGGCAGCTCCTCGTGCAAGTGACCGCTCAGCCAGGCAAGACGGAGCGAGATGACCGCGCGCTTGACGGTCGGCGCGTAGCCCAAATCAACCTTTTCATAGGAAAGCAGCGCGAGATAGTACATGGCCGCGCCGTCGAGGAGCGAGCGTTCCGCCTTGAGCTGGTAGTGCGGGAAGACGGTGTTCACCGCAGTGATGCGCCGCTCCTCGTCCTCCTTGAGCGCGTCGAGCGACTGCTTGTCGGTTATCACCGGGAAGTCGTTCCAGAAAAACGCGATATGGCAACGCGGACACGCCCCCACCGCATAGATAAGCGGGTAGATTTTGCCGTACTTGGCGGAAGGCTCGTACAGGCGATGCAACTCGTCTGTCAGTTCGCCCGCTATCGTCCGGCCGCTTCCCGAAAGCATCTCCTCACGGTCGAATTCGCGCTCACAGCTTGGGCATCGGGTTCTCGTCTTTGACCAGTACGAGATTTTGGGTCTCTTACTGCCGTCTATCACGTTCTTAGGAATCTTTGCGAGCATCGCAGCCAGCCTCCTTTTCTATAACGACGAATGCCGTCGCGTATTCTTTTTCATGGCTCATCGAGAGATGAACGACACATGAACCGACCCGCTCGGCGAGCATGTGCTTCGTGCTCGCCCCGAACGAAAAAGCCGGCTTGCCGTTCTCGTCCTTAACGACCCAGAAATCCTTCAGCGTCAGTCCAATAAATCCCGTCCCCAGGGCTTTGGCAAAGGCCTCCTTTGCCGCAAAACGCGCCGCATAATGCCGGCTCATCGCCTTGATGTTAGACGTGACCGCACACCGCTCGGCATCGGCGAAGACGCGGAAAAGCAATGCCTCGTTCCGCGCCCATTTCTCAAAACGGCTTACCTGGGCGATGTCCGTGCCGATGCCGTAAATCATTCGCTGCCCGCCCGGGATGCCACCGTGACCGTAACGGAGTCCACGCTGTCCTCCACGGCAACGCCCGCAGGTAAACTGAAGCGCAACGGCACGACGTGCGTCCCCGCCGAAAGGACACCTCTGCAATCAGCATTTACCGTAGAGGCAATCGGCGCGAACGCCTCAAGCGCATGCACGGTCCCGCGCACCGTCAGCGAGACCGGCGCGATGCCCCCCAGCAGCTCGAACTTGTTGTCAAGCGCGACAACCCCGACAGGAACAGACGAAAACGTGCGCGTCGTTACCGCCTCCGCAACCTTCACCGTAACCGAGACGGTCACACCCGGCGCAGTTTTCAGGAACACGCCAGGACTTTCAAGCGTCACCTTCTCCGTCACGTCCCTGCTTGCGCCCGCTACGGAGACCTGCCGCGTCTGCAAGCGCGTGCACTGCTCTACCATTGAGCGCGGACCGGTAATTTTCACCACGTCAGGCGAAAGCACCACCGCAACCTGCTCATAGCCGTGCGCAGGCTCGCCCGATACGAGCGCGCTCACCGGCACGAATGCGCTAATCTGCTCCTCCACCGTCAGGAGAACCTCCTCTGGCGACACGCGGATTTCCATCGGGTCGATGAGCAGCGCGCTCTCGCTCGGCGTAATCAGCACGGGAAGCCGCGTCTCGCCCTCCCGCGCCACATAGTTTAGGTCGAGGTACGCGGAGAAGTCGTTCTCGTGCAGCGTGGAGATGCTCTCCGGCTTGCCAAGCACCGTCACCTTCACGGTGTGCGGAACAGAGCTCGCCGCGACCATACCGTTCTGCGCCTCAATTGCCAACGGCACGATGAACGTCTTTCTATCGACCGTGGAAAAAAGAAAGAACAGGTAGAACGCGACCGCAAGCGCGACGCACACAACCACGGTCAACACATTCTGCCTAAGAGAATCAATGATTTTGCGGACTCTCATCTATCGTATCCTCAATTGTATATTGGTCGGGCGTCAGTTCGAGCAGGCTCTCCAAAATTTTGGTCAGCTGGTCAGTGCTCAAGTCATAGTGCAGCTTGGAGTCATAGGCAAGGCTCATCGCGCCAGATTCCTCCGAGACCACGAGCACCACCGAATCGCTGACTTCGCTTAGGCCGAGCGCGGCGCGATGGCGCGTTCCGAAGGTTTTTTTGATGTCGTACTGCTCCGAAAGCGGCAGGAAGCACCCCGCAGATACGACCTTTCCATTCTGAATGAAACACGCGCCATCATGCAAGGGCGTGTCGTGCCCGAAAATCGTCACGAGCAATGCCGACGACACGTCCGCGTTGATGCGCATCCCCGTGTCCATGATGTCGTCCAACTTGGTGTGGCGCATGAACACCGCAAGCATCCCGCGCCGCTGCTTGGAGAGCATCTCCGCCGCGAGGATGACCGAATCGACATACGTGTGGCGCGAGCGGTTGCCGAACGTGAGCCATTCCGTCTGCCCCAGTTTGAGGAACAGCTTGCGCAGCTCGGGCTGGAATACGATAGCGAACGAAATGGCGAGCGCGGGCGCGAGCACATTCAGGACCCAGCGCAACATCTGCAAGTTGAGCGCGAGCGCAAGCACGTATGCCGCCACCACAAGTCCCGCCGCCTTGATGAGCAGCACGGCGTTCGTCTTTTTGAACAGCTGATGCACCTTGTACAGCAGGAACGCCATAATCCCGATGTCGATGACCGGGCTAACATAGTGATTGTATACGCCTAAAAAACCATCCAATGCGCTCACGGTATTTCCCTTTTCTCCTCAATACCCAATCCCATCCAACACAGCCAACATATCCACCGTCTCCCGCACGTCATGCACCCGCAGGAGCGACGCGCCCGCAATGACCGCAAGCACGTTCGCGGCAAGCGTTCCCGCGAGCCGTTCCTCCGCCCCACGCCCCGTCAACGCGCCAACGATGCGCTTGCGCGACAGCCCCATGAGCACAGGATAACGGCCGCCGCACAGTCCCCCGCACCGGCGGATAAGCGCGACATTCGCGGCCGCGTCCTTGCCGAACCCGATGCCCGGGTCAATGACAATACGGTCGCCTGCAATCCCGCGCTCCCGCGCGTACCGGATACGCCGTTGCAGATAGGCATCGACCTCGCCGAACACGTCATCGTAGGCGGCATCCTCCTGCATTATAGCAGGAATGCCCCGTTTGTGCATCAGTATGACGGGAATTTTCGCGTGCGCGGCGACTTCCGCCATCTCCTCGTCGTCCTCAAGCGCGGAGATGTCGTTCAGCATATCCGCCCCCTCATCCAGCGCTGCCCGCAAGACGGCAGACTTCCGCGTATCCACGCTTATCGGAACCGCGCTGTGCTTGCGCACCGCCCGCACGACCGGCACGACCCGGCGGATTTCCTCGTCCGTATCCATATATGCCGCGCCCGGCCGCGTGGACTCCCCGCCGATGTCCAGGATGTCCGCCCCCTCGTCAATGAGCCGGAGCGCGCGCTCGGCAGTTCCGCGGCTTTCCGCAAAAAACGAATCGGGCGTAGCGTTCACGATACCCATCACGAGCGCAGGCTTCTCCGTGGTGATGACCCGCCCCGCGAGCGCAAGATGCCGTCCCCTGCCGCCACCCGTCCCCACGCGCTACGTCCTCACTGCGGCAAGCACGTCCCGCGCCGCCTGCGCGATATGCCTGGGGCTCATGCCCGCGTCCGCGGCAACTTCCTCGCGCGTGCCGTGCGCGAGGAACGTATCGGGAAACGCGAGCACCGCCGTGTGCGTCATGCCGCGCGCGTACAGCACGTTCTGCAAATACGCTCCCACGCCCCCTGTCCTCACGCCGTCCTCCACGAACACGACGGCGGCATATCCCGCCGCCACGTCCGCAAAGAAATCCTCGTCCACGGGCTTGATGAAACGCAGGCTGTACACATCGGCGCAGATGCCCTCAAGCGCGAGCGCACGCCCCGCCTGCACCACCTCACCGTAGCAGCCCCCCGTCGTCACGAACAGCACCGGCGACCGCTTCTCAGCCGCAAGCGACGGTGCATAGTCCTCGCAACGCACCAACACTCCCCGCCCAACCGTGACTGGTTCGGCAAACGCCGGTATCTCAGACGGGCATGACAACTTAGGATAGCGAACAGCGACCGGCGTTCCCTGCGCCACCGCCCAGGACAGGCAGAGCGACAAATCAGAAGCGGAGACCGGCGCGAGCAAGGTCAGGCCGGGAACGGGACGCAGAAGCGCGATGTCGAACAGCCCCTGGTGCGTCTCCCCGTCGCCGGGAACAAGGCCCGCGCGGTCAAGGCAGAGCACCACGCCGCGCCCGCCCAGCGCGACATCATGGACAATCTGGTCAACCGACCGCTGGATGAACGTCGCGTAAATCGCCACCACGGGAACAAGCCCGCCCGCCGCAAGTCCCGCCGCGAACGTCACCGCATGCTCCTCGGCAATCCCCACGTCAAAGAAGCGTCCGGGAAAGCGGCGCGAGAATGCGTCAAGCCCCGTGCCCTTCTGCATCGCCGCCGTAATCGCCACCACCTGCGGATGCGACTCCGCCAGCCGCAGGAGCGCGCGACTGAAACTCTCGGTAAAACTGAGCGTATCGAACTGCTCGAACGTGCCGTCGGAAATCTGGAACGGCCCGATACCGTGGAAAGTGGCGGGGTCGTTCTCGGCAGGGGAATAGCCCTTGCCCTTGGTCGTCCGCACATGCACCACGACGGGCTTAGGCAGACGGCGCACGCGCCGGAACACGTCCTCAAGCTCGGCAATGTCATGCCCGTCAAGCGGCCCGACGTACTCCATGCCGAGGTCGGTGAACAGGTTGTTGGTGAGCAGCAGCCCCTTGAGCGCGCGCTTGAAACGATAGATGAATTTGCCCAGATGACGCTCGGAGTACGGAATCCGGTCCACGATGCCGTCCACCCAGCGGCGGAACGACTGGTACGGATGCGACACCGTGAGCCGGCTCAGGTAGCGCGAGAGCGACCCCGTGTTCGCGCTGATGGACATCTGATTGTCGTTCAGCACAACGATGAGGTTCTTGGAAAGCTGCCCCGCGTGCGACAGCGCCTCGAACGCCATGCCGCCCGTGAGCGCGCCGTCGCCAATCACCGCGACCACCTTGCCCGCCTTCCCCTGCAGCTCCCATGCCGTCAGCAGCCCGAGCGCCTGCGAGATGGACGTCGAGGCGTGACCGTTGTCAAAAAAATCGTGGGGACTTTCCTGCGTGCGCGTGAAGCCGGACAGACCGCCGTGCTGCCGCAGCGTACCAATCGAATCATACCGGCCCGTCAGCATTTTGTGCGTGTAGCACTGGTGGCTCACGTCAAAAACAATCGCGTCGGAGGGGGAAGAAAACACGCGGTGCAACGCGACAGTCAACTCGACCGCGCCGAGGTTGCTCGCCAGATGACCGCCGTTCTTCGCGACGACGGCAAGAATCGTCCGCCTGATTTCATCGACCAACTCGGGAAGCGCAGGTTTTGGCACGCGCTTGAGGTCGTCCGGTGAATGAATGCCTGAAAGAATCGTAACGCCCCTCCCGAAAAAAAGACCGCGCAGTACGATTACTTCCGCGGTCTTCTCAAAATACGTCGCAAATGAATTTATTTGCTCTTATGGCGGTTACGTCGCAGCATCTTCTTCCGTTTGTGCGTCGCCATCTTCTGACGCTTTCGTTTCTTTCCGCAGGGCACGTTCGGCACTCCTTAGTAAAAATATGATTTATTATAGCAGAAACCGCACTTTCGTCAAGTGGCGTTCCGCCGTCCGCTACTGTTTTTCGATGCGGTACTGCACTTTTTCGTTGAACAGCTGGCTCGCCGCGAGCGAGACGACCTTTCCGTCGTTCGCCTCAATCGCCGGGTCCTCGATTTTTGACATCTGGAACGCGCGACGGCTGGACGCACACGTAATCTCATACACGTTCCCGGAAAATTTGACCAACGCCTCTAGGGGGAAAATCATCTCATCACCTCGCATGGCATTATATATGAAACGAACGAAAGATGTCAACCTGCCGGGTTTATGCGGCGCACACGGCATATCGCAGGCCCAGAAAAAAATCCCGCAGTGGCATATACCAGCACCACGCAAAAAGCCCTGCATAATCGACGGCAAGATTTTTTTACCCGTAGCCAATGTGCCGCACCTATGCTATACTGTTCCGCAGGGAACGGGCATCCTTAAATGCATGATATGCATGACCGAAAGACCACATCATCCCCTCATGTTCCCTCATGCGCTCCACACACCCGCGCAAATGCCCTCAGAACATCCGTACAAATGATATACACGCACCTGTACAGATGGCACACCCGGATACCGCCTATAGCAAACACCCAGATACAGCCTGCTCTCACACCCGGATACACCCCATAGCAGACTCCCGAAAGCAACCCGTATCAGAGTCCCGAACACAGCCGGCGCCCGCTCCCGAACACAGGTCGCGCACGTTCACTGATACGGACTGCGCTCGCCGTCAAAAACAGCCTGTACCCGCTTCCGCAAGCCCCCTGCATTGCGGCGGAAACCCCGCCCCGTCACGGTGCGTTTTTTCATGCAGCGCCGCGGGACAAATCCCGCAGAAAGCATATTGACACAATACGAAAAAAGCGTTTTACTGTTTGCCCGCGTTTGGCAAAATCACCGTATCTTCTTGACTAAAATCCGCGTTCTGATATAATGGACTGTATACGCTATGGGCTATCAGTCGGAAGAAGCATTGGCAGAGGCATACGTGCTGCTTGGGGCAGGCGACCCCGCAGGGGCGCGGCGCGTGCTGGCAGACGCGCTTCTGTACGACCTTGAGAATCGCGAGGCACTGTTCGCCGTGCGCTGTTGCTCCTTCTGGAGCGACTTCACCGGCGTGTCAGAGGCGGAGGGGGGATTCGCGCGCGGCGAGGCGTTGGTCACGCACTGGAAGTCATTCGCGCGCGACATCGCTTGCCGCGAAGATGCCGTAGAACGCGCCGTATACGCCACGCAAAAAGGCGTGTTCGCGCGCGCGCTTGCCTGCTACGACGAGGTGGCGGGCAAAGGGAACGCGCAGCAGCAGGCGGAGACGCTCCGCAAAATCGGACTGTGCCACAAGAAGCTGGGGAACTATGCCGATGCGTTCAGCTATCTGTCCGAGGCAAACCGGCTTCTGCCGCTCACCGCGCCGATTCTTGCGGAGATGGCGGACTGCTACGCGCTGTGCGGCGAGGAAAAAAACGCGCGGCTTCTGTTCCGCGAGGCTTTCTTCCGCGACGCGCAGGCAGTTGACCTCGACTTCCTTGACAGCGAGCTCATCTGCTGCCTCATCCGGCAGGTGCGGGACAAGGGCTACGCGGACGCGGCGCTGCACGAATGGATTCCCGTGTACGGCGTGGTGTACGGCGTGTTCACCGCAAAGCGCAAGCTCAAGGCGTCGGAGGTCGGCAGCCTCAAGCAGGACATCTACGCCAAGGAGAACGAGCGCTGCGACCCGTCGAGCGACCTGTCGGTGCTCACGCCCCGGCTGCTGAACCTGTATTTCTGGCTGATTGACCACTACCTCCAGACGGAGGGCGGCAGGAACAGGACCGGAGAGATACTGCTCAAGATAAAGATGGTGGACAGGAACATTCACGACCTGTACAACGTAAGATAGGCGATAGGAGATTTTATGTCGGAACTCGCAACGAAAGTTCAGGAGATGCTCAAGGAAGAGACGTGGACACGCGCCACAATCAGCAACTACACGAAGAACAACCTGATTGAGCTGGCGGCCCTCGTCGAGCAGGCGGTCAGAGAGGATGCCGTCGATGAGATAAAGGCAATCTGCGACGAGCAGCTGGCGGGCAACCGGGACAGCATCATCGCGCTGTACCTGTCGGGGATGCTCGGCCTCAAGAAGGGCACGCTGGACACCTCCGCGCTTGAGACGCTCGTGGACATCTTCCAGAAGAACCACAAGGAGAACGTGGTCGTCTACCTGTGCGAGTCCATCCTTGAGGACGACGCGACGAACAAATTCGCGCTGCGCACGCTGGCGACCCGCTACCGCGAGGACAAGAGCGACAAGGTGTGGGACATCTACGAGCGGCTCGTCAAAATCGACTTCGAGGAAGCGGACGCGGCAAAGCTGCTCGGCGACCACTACGAGCAGGACGACAAAGACGCGGCAATCGATTATTACAAGAAAGCCCTGCTCCGCTACGTGAACGCAAAAAGCTATATCGCCGTAAGCGAGGTATGGAAGAAACTGGTCTCGCTCATCCCGGAGGAAATCGACTTCTTCATGCTCGTGCAGCGCAAGATAGCCAAGACCATCAGCGCGGACAAGAGCGCGCTCCTCTTGCAGGACCTCTACGCCTGGTACAAAGACACCAAAAGCTGGGACACCGCCATCGACATTCTCAAGCTCATCCTTTCGATTGACCCCAAGGACGGCTGGGCGCGGCGCGAACTGGTGGACTGCTACACGGGCAAGTACGCCGACCACAGCAACGTGAAAGAGTACATCCGCTCGTCGAACCTCGCGCAGAGTTTCCGCAACGTGTTCGAGGCAATCAACGACTTCGAGAAGCATATCGCGTTCGACGTGCGGCACTTCGTGTTCCACCGCACCTGGCACGTGGGCGTCATCCGCAAGGTGGAGAACGACACGCTCACGATTAACTTCGGCAAGAAGAGCGGCGTGCGCGAAATGTCGCTCAAAATGGCGGTGGACGCGCTTCAGCCGCTCGCCGACGACCACATCTGGGTGCTCAAGGCGACGAAATCAAAAGAAGAGCTTGCAAAACAGGTCAAGGCGGACAAGGCGTGGGCGCTGCGGACGATTATCCGGAGTTTCGGCGGCAGCTGCGACTTCAAGCGCATCAAGGCGGAGCTCGTGCCCGCAATCCTCACGCAGGGCGAGTGGACGGGATGGAACAGCGCGGCAAAGAAAATCCTTGAGACCGACGCGACGTTCGGCGTGAACCCCAACGACATCAACCAGTACATCGTGCGCGACCGCGAAATCACCACGGAGGAGAAGCTGAACAGCGAATTCAAGGCGCAGAAAAAATTCTTCGAGCGCATCGACATCCTCATGCGCTACCTGAACGACGAGACGGCCGAAAAGGAAAGCGACCTGTTTGCCGATATGTTCAGTTACTTCACGGGCTACGTCAAGTCCTTCTCCACCACGAACGATGCGAACGAGCAAGTGGTCGCCTCCTACTTCGTCGTCCAGAAGGTGGGCGCGCGCTGCCCCAGCCTTGCGGTTCCTGCGAAATACAGTTTCGACAAGCTGTACCGCCGCATCAAAAATCCGCGTGCCATGTACGGCGAACTGAAAGACACCAAAAACACCACGCTGCGCATGGACTACCTGACCGCCATCAAGCTGCTGCCGGACTGGGTTGACCAATACGTGATGCTCTTCCCCGCCGTGCTGGAGAAACGGATGCTCGACACGCTCATCAAGGCGGGCGAGACCGAGAAGGTGCAGAAACTGGCCGTGACGGCATTCGACGATTTCCGCGGCTACCGTGACGCAATCATCTATTTCTTCGAGTTCTGCCGCAATGAAGACTGGTTCGCGCAGGCGGGCATCCCGTACCAGAAGCAACTTATCGCGCTGCTGAACATCATCGCCCACGCCTACCGCGAAATCAACAGTCACGTGGACACCACGGAGAACCGCAAGGTTATCCGCAACGCGGAGCGGCTCCTGTTCGACAGCAATGCACTGCTCACCTATATGCTTGACAGCGACGAGACGACGATGAGCCACCTGTACACGCTCGTGGACGACATCGCCGACCTTGACGGCAGCATCAAGGCACAGCTGCGCAACAAGATTCTGGAAAAATACCCGGACTACAAGTTCCACAAGACCGAGGAGAAGTCCGCCGCGCCCAAGGGAATGCTTGTCACGGCGAAAAAACTCAAGGAAAAGCAGGACGAGGAGACGGATTTGCAGACGGTGCAGATTCCGCAGAACGCGCAGGAAGTCTCCGAGGCTCGCGCAAAGGGCGACTTGAAAGAGAATGCCGAGTACCAGGCGGCAAAAGAGCATCAGCACTACCTGAACAAGAAACTCTCGCAGCTGCAAGGCGAGCTTGCCCGCGCGGTCATCTTTGACCCCACGACGGCAACCACGTCGTATGTCTCCTTCGGTACGGTGGTCACGCTTGCGAACAAGGACACGGGGGCAGACGAGACGTACACGATTCTCGGTCCGTGGGAGTCGGATACCGACAACAACGTTATCTCCTATATGTCGCCGTTCGGGAACGAACTGCTTGACCACAAAGTGGGTGACGACCTTGACTTTGAGATTAACGGGCACGCCTATCGCTTTACCGTCAAGGCGATAGCGCTCGCAAAACTCTAGCGAGCGCGAAACACGAAAGCCCCGCATTCAGCGGGGCTTTTTCTATGCATCCACGATGATTTGCACGGGGCAGTGGTCGGAGCCGAAGACATCGGCAAGGATGCGCGTGGAAGTAACCCTCGGCGCAAGCGCGTCGTTCACGCAGGTATAGTCAATGCGCCACCCAATGTTCTTCTCGCGAGCGTGAGAACGGTAGCTCCACCAGGTGTACAGGCTCGGCTCGGGATGCTGCGCGCGGAACACATCGGCATAACCGTTTGCGGTGAAAAAATCCATCCAGGCGCGCTCCTCGGGCAAGTAGCCGGCGTTGCCCTCATTGGACTTGGGATTCGCCAGGTCAATCGGACGGTGGGCAATGTTGTAGTCGCCGCAGAGCACCACGTCATATCCGTCTGCCACGCGCGCGTTCAGATACCCGAACATCGCCGCGCAGAAGCCCAGTTTGTAGTCAAGCCGCAATCCCGGTCCCTGGCTGTTGGGAAAATACGCGCTGATGACGATGCGCTTCCCGAAATAGGCGGCAGTCACCCTGCCCTCGTCGTCGTACAGCGGGTCGCCGAGCGTCTCAACCTTGTCGGGCGCGACGCGGGAGTAGATTGCCGTTCCTGAATAGCCCGCTTTCCTCGCCGACGACCAGCAGGAACGGTAGGCCGCAGAGTCGTCATCCACCGCCACCGGGGATGCGGCGTCCTTCTCCGGAACAGGGAACAGGACGTTCTCCACGCTTCCCGGTGCGAGCAGACGCTGCGAGAGCTGCGACGGATGCGCCTTGGTCTCCTGCACGCACACCACGTCGGCATCGCAATGCAGGAGCCAGTCCGCAAATCCTTTCTTTTCCACGGCACGGATGCCGTTCACGTTCCACGAGATGATGTTCATACGCCCATGGTAGCGCAAAGGCGCGCTTTCGTCAGCACGGCGGAATGATACGCACCGTCCGCGCGGACAAATTTCAGCGGGTTTTCCGCGGGATACGCCAAGTCCGTCACGTCCGCACCGGCACACTGCCAGCCCGCAGGGTCGTCGAACGCCAGGTGATACAGGCGCGTGCAACCGCTGAACGCCGTCATGCCGATTTCCTGCACGCTGCCCGGTATCGTCACGCTCATAAGTGACGTGCAGTCCATAAACGCGCCCGGGCTGATTGACGCAAGGTTGCCCGGAAAGTGGATGGCGGCAAGCTGTCGGTTGCCCGCGAATGGCGTGCCGGACACGTGCGAGCATTCGGTGACGGCGGATAGGTCGAGCGAGACGAGCGCACTGCACTCGCGGATGGCATCGCTGATGCGGCGCACCGTCTTGTCGCCGACCGTGCCGCTCGCCACGACGGCGACCTCGCTTCCCGGCGGCAGCAAGCGGAGCGCGGTGGGGAAATCGGAAGCATACAGCACGCTGACGCCGTTTGACAGCTGCACGGTCCTCCCCACATTCACGTCGTCGGGCCAGTCATGGAAAAACTCAATCGCAAGCCGAGAATACCTTCTTCGCATAGAAGACCACCTCCGTTCCGTCGTCGCATCCAGTATACCACGAAACGGGGCAACGCGCCACAAAAAAAATCACCCGCAGTACAACAGCGCGTTCACGATGGCGGCGGCGACCGACGAGCCGCCCTTGCGCCCGCGCGCGACGATGGACGGCATGCCGCTGCGCAGAATCAGCTCCTTCGCGGCGACCACGTTCACGAATCCCACCGGAACGCCCACCACGAATGCGGGCGAGAACAGCCGCGCATCATGCAGCTGCCGGAGCCGAACCAGCGCCGTAGGCGCATTGCCGCAGACGAACAGCACGGGTCGCCCATTGCCCGCAAAAAACCGCGCCGCCTTGTCCACGGCACACGCCGCGCGGGTCAGCCCGCTCTCCCGACTTGCGGCGGCAACGTCCTCGTCCGCCATGAAGCAGTGCGTCTCAATGCCGAGCCGCGCGCACGCGCGCGCGCTGATGCCCGCGCGCGCCATGTTCGTATCGGTCACGATGAGCGGCCGGCGGGAAAGCACGTCCTGCGCGACGGCAAGCGCGTCGGGAGAAAAGACGAGGTTTTCTGCGTAGTCAAAGTCCGCGCTCGCGTGAATGGCGCGAAAGACGACAGGTCGCCGGTCCTCGGGAATCTCCGCGCCCCGCGCGGCAAGCTCGGCGGCAATCGTCCTGAAACTCTCGGCTTCGATGTCATGCGGCACGCAGGGAATGACCGAAGGATACTGCGGGAGCGCGGATGCGGGAAACAATTCGAGCGCGCTCAAAACTCCACCCCCGCGCGCGCGGCGGCACCGGCATCAAACGGATGCCGGCACTTGCGCATCTCCGTCACGTAATCGGCGCGCGCAAGGAATGACGCAGGCGGCTCGCGCCCAGTCAGCACGACCTCAAGGTGCGGCGGCACGGCGGCGAGGAAATCGTCCACGTCCCCGCGCACGACAAAGCCGCCCGCATAGGCGGCGCAGATTTCGTCCAATACGAGCAGGGCCGGCGAGGAAGAAGCCGCGCACTGCGCACGTGCGGCGGCGAAATGCTCATTGCATATCTCCTTCGTCGCTTCCCGCTCCGCGTCTGTCATCTGCGCGGTGAAGCGCTTGCCTGCCTTGCCGCGCAGAACCGTCACGCCAAGCCGCCCGAGCGCGCGCACCTCGCCCGTCTCCCGCCCCTTGAGGAACTGCACGACCACCACGCGCCACCCGTTCCCCGCCGCGCGCAACGCCATGCCGAGCGCGGCAGTCGTCTTGCCCTTTCCGTCACCGTAATACAGATGCACCATGCTCCCAGTATAGCACACGGCGCGAGACTTTGACAGCGTGACCATCATGGGAAACGCTCGCGGCTGTCCGCGCCGAAAACGACGCGGTACACCGCGTCCATGTCGAGCGAGGCA
>JAFLSP010000010.1:0-18145 GCA_022510885.1 Treponema sp.
CGCAAAACATTCGCCTTTTTGCCGGAAATGTGGTATAGTTATGAGGGGACATCCGTGGAGGGCTTGCTATGATTGTTTCTGACTTGATGCGAAAAGTGATGGCGGACGTTGCCGCAGGGCAGGTGCGGTTCATGCGCGCGTCGTCGGTCGCTGTGGGGGAGCCTTGCCGCGTACTATGACCATTGCTGCCGAAGCCCTGATAGCGCATTTTCTCCGCACGTACCGTGAGCCGTTCACGGCAAAGGACGTGAGCAAGTTGCTCGCGCAGGTGGGCATCAAGGTGCCTGTGCGGGAAATCGTTGAGTATCTTGAGAGCGACCCGCTCGTTTTTCCGCTGGAGCATCGTCTGTTTTTGACGCGGACGGGCGCGTTCACGGGGCAGTTCTTCAGTTTTGTGCCTACGCCGCAGGAGCTGGCGCAGGGCGTGTTCGTGCCGGGCGACCGGTGCGTTCCGTTCGTGGACATGGAGATGCTTTCGTGTACGCTTCAGTTTGAGTACAACGGGCGCGTGCTTGAGCCAAAACTGTTCGAGACGGACTGTAATCAGGCGCGGGAGCTGTTCAGTCTGTTTGGCGATGAGTACGCGGCGCAGTACATTGCGGCAGACCCGGTGAACAAGCAGTTGCGCCTTGCCGAGCAGGAATTCGAGTTGCCGAGCAGGCTGTCGCTCACGGGCGTTTCAATCGACCGCATCATGCAGGACTGCGACTTTAAGTACGGCGACCGCTTTCTGTGCCGCGTGGTCGAATGGGAAAAGGGCTTGATAGAAATTTTCCCGCTCGTGACGCACAAGCATAATCCTTTGCAGGTAAACGGCGAGGACATGGCGCGGCAGCGTTGGAATGATATGCTGGAGAAGGCGCTGCTGGAGAGTTTTGACCGCCTTGGTCCGTGCGCGAGCATGGACGAGCAGCTGGCGAACGTGTTTTACGAATGCCGTATGGACTTGTGCACGGCCGACTGCGGTTCAGTCCGTGAATTCTTGGGAACGTCAAAAAAGGTGGCGATGGAGCTGTTCGGCGTGGAGACGCGGCTGTGGCGGCGCGGCGAGGACGTTCCCGCCGTGGGCAAATGGAACGAGCATGACGTGCACTGCGGGCTTGACGGCGGCGTGCCGATGTACTCGCTGCCCGATTACGTCATCGACTGCTACATTCAGGACGTGCTGTTTGCGAAGGAGGAAGATGTTTCCGGTTTGGCGCGAAAAATCATTCCGGCGGCAATGGAAATCTCGCCGGCGGAAGAGCGTGAGTTCGCGTTGCACATAATGCACAGAAATGATATACTCCGAAAAAAGTACAACTGGTTTGCGGATTTTTCACGCGGGGCGATTCGGCATCGTGCGCTGGAGCTGTACGCAAAGGTGGGCGATTTGGTGTACGACGTGGACTGCGCGAGCGACCGGCTGACGGAATTTCCGCAGCAGGAACTGGTGACGCTCTCGCAGCTGTTCTCGCACGTCTCCCGTATGCTGGAATTGCTCTCGCGCCTGAACGAGAACCTTGACGAAGAGGAAAGCGCGATGCAGCTTTCTTTGGAAGGCATGGAATACAATTTTGAGGACATCCGCTACCAGCTGAAAGCCGTCGTGGAGCGACTGAAAAACGACCGTTTCAAGGTCATCTAGCGGCGCGTTTTTTTGAAGGAGTTACGCATGAATCTTGCGGGCATTGCCGCCGTGGCAAAAACGATTCGCAGTCTTTCTATTGATGCGATTCAGCAGGCGAATTCGGGGCATCCGGGGCTTCCGCTCGGGTGCGCGGAGCTTGCCGCGTTGCTGTACGGCGAAATCCTGAAGCACAATCCTGCGGATGCGAAGTGGCCGGACCGCGACCGTTTCGTATTGTCCGCGGGGCACGGCTCTATGCTGCTGTATGCCGTCCTGCATCTGGCGGGCTACGACATTTCGCTCGACGACATCAAGGCGTTCCGCACGGTCGGCTCAAAAACGCCGGGGCATCCCGAATTCGGCGTGACCGAGGGCGTGGAGAACACGAGCGGTCCGTTGGGACAGGGTATTGCGGTCGCCGTGGGCATGGCTATGGCGGAGACGATGCTCGCCGCCACCTACAACACCGCCACGCGCACCGTCGTTGACCACTACACCTACGTGCTTGTGGGCGAGGGCTGCCTGGAAGAAGGCGTCTCGTCGGAAGCGAGCAGTTTTGCGGGGCATCTGAAGTTGGGCAAGCTGATTGCTTTTTATGACGAGAACCGCGTCAGCATTGACGGCTCAACCGACATCACGTTCACCGAGGACATCAAGAAACGCTACGAGGCATACGGCTGGCAGGTCTTGCAGGGCAGTATGTACGACGTAGAGGGCGTTGCGGATTTGGTCGCGCAGGCAAAACGCTGTACCGACAAGCCCACGCTCATCATGCTGAAATCGATTATCGGGAAATTCGCGCCCAAGCAGGGGACGGAGAAAGTGCACGGCGAGCCGCTGGGCGTTGCCGACGTTGCAGAGACGAAAAAGAATCTGGGGCTGAATCCCGAGGAGTTTTTTTACGAAGACCCCGCCGCGTTTGCTTATTTTGCGGAAAAGAAGGCAGACTTTGCCCGTCGCGAGGCAGACTGGCAGAAAGAATTCGACGCATGGGCGGCGGAGAATCCTGCGCTTGCGCGACGGTGGCAAGCGGCATGTTCCGGCGAGGCGGACGGCGCGCACACCGACCCCGTGTATGAAATCGGCGCGTCCGTGGCGACCCGCACCGCGAGCGGCGACATGATTAACGCATTCGGCCTGAGCCGCTCATACTTTGTGGGCGGCAGCGCGGACTTGAAGGGCAGTGTCAAAAGCGGCATGGCCTGCGACGGCGGCACGTACACGCCCGAAAACCGCGCGGGACGCTCGGTCGAATTCGGTATCCGCGAGTTCGGCATGGCGTGTGAGACGCTCGGTTTGTGCGTGCACGGCGGTATTCGCCCGTTCTGCGCGACGTATTTGGTGTTCAGCGATTATATGCGACCGGCAATCCGTCTTGCCGCCATCATGAAGCAGCCTGTTATCTACGTTTTGACGCACGATTCTGTTTTTGTGGGCGAGGACGGCGCGACGCATCAGCCGGTTGAGCATCTTTCGGCGTTGCGGGCAATGCCTGGTGTGCAGGTGTTGCGTCCCGGCGACGCGGAAGAAGTCGTGGTCGCATGGCATATCGCGATTGAAAGTACCGACCACCCCGTCGTGCTGTCCTTGACGCGCCAAAACGTTCCTGTGTACGCAAAGGACGACGCGAACTGGAGAGACACGATTCGTAAGGGCGCGTACATCGTGCGTATGGGTTCGGAGTTGCCGGACATTACCGTGTTGGCAACTGGCTCGGAAGTCAGCCTTGCGCTTGACGCGGCCGCCTTGGTGCGCGGCAAGACCGTGCGTGTGGTCTCCGTGCTTGACCGCGAGTTGTTCGAGATGCAATCGGACGACTTTCAGCGGCAGGTTTTGGGCAATGCGCGGCGCGTGGTGGTCGTCGAGGCTGGGACGAAAAGCGGTTGGGAAGGCTTTGCCACGAGCAAGCGTGATTTGTTCACGATAAATCAGTTTGGCGTGAGCGGCTCGGGCAAGGCGGTGGCGAAGGCACTGGGCTTCACGGCGGAAAAACTCGCGGACTTGCTGAACGGCTAGTCGGTTGTTATGGCGGCGCGTTTTGTGGTATAATGGCGTATGCAGATAATTCCTATTGCGAGCGGAAAGGGAGGCGTGGGCAAGAGCCTGCTGTCTGCAAATCTTTCCATCGCGCTTGCGCAAGCCGGAAAAAAAATCATCCTTGCCGATTTGGACTTAGGCGCGTCAAATTTGCACTTGGTGCTAGGACAGTCCTCGCCGAAGGCGGGTATCGGTACGTTCATCACGGGCGAAAATAAATTTGAGGACATCATTGCCGACACGGAGTATGAGAATCTGCGCTTTATTGCGGGCGATTCTGAAGTGCCGGGGCTGAGCGCGCTCAAAGTCTACCAGAAGAATTCGCTGATTAAGAAATTTCAGTCGCTTGATGCGGACTACTTAATTATCGACTTGGGCGCGGGAACGCACTTGACTATCCTCGACCTGTTCCTGCTTTCCCCGCAGGGAATTATCGTCACCGCTCCCACCGTGACGGCGACGCTCAACGGCTACCTGTTCCTGAAGAACGCGGTGTTCCGCCTGATGAGTGCGTCGTTTAAAAAAGGGAGCAAGGCGACGGCGTATCTTGATAAACTCAAGACCGATGCGGCTTCGCTCAAAAAACTGTATATACCCAAGTTGATTGAGACGCTTGAGACCATCGACCCGAAAAGCGCGGAAGTGTTCAAGACGCGGCTCGGGCAGTTCCACCCGCGCTTGGTGCTCAACATGATTGACGAGCCGAAGGATGCGGACAAGGCACTCAAAATCCGCCGCTCGTGCCAGCAGTACCTCGGTTTGGATGTGGAGCATCTGGGCGTGATGTATCGCGATAGTTTGCAGGACCGCGCGCTTTCTTCACGTCTGCCGGTGATTGCCTACAAGCCGAATTCCGTGCTTGCGCAGGCGATTTACCGCATTGCGGAGAAAATCTTGCAGAGCGAGACGATGGAATTCACCGACTTTGCGCAGGTGACGGACAGTTCGTTCGAGGTGGCGCAGGAGGAGGCGACCGACGATTTCACCGCGAAAATGTCTTACGTGGAAGACCTTATCGGGACGGGCGTGCTTTCGCAGGGCGAGCTTGCAGAAATCATCAAGCAGCAGCAGTTCGAGCTGACGCAGTTGCGCAACGAGAATCTGCTTCTTAAATCGAAAATCGTCAAGGCCGCAAACCAAGGCTTTAAGGTGTGATGATGCCGTTGCTTTTCATAAATTATCCGTCCTGGATTCACCCAGAGATTTTTCCGGGCGTTCCCGTGCTTGGACTGATTCGTTGGTATGGGCTGATGTACATTTTTGCATTCAGTACGGCGTTTTTTGTCCTCAAACGGCTGCTCAAGGAAGGCGCGCTCGATACGCAGCAGGAGCGCGCGACCGAGGATGACATTTTCGGCTTTATCGCCACGGGAATCGTGGGGCTGCTCGTGGGCGCGCGCGTGTTCTCCACGCTTGTCTATAATCAGTACGACCCCTCCAATCCTAATGCTGTCAATTACTGGACACATCCGTGGCTCATCTTTTGGCCGTTCGACCGCGCGGGGCGTTTCACGGGGCTTGCGGGCATGAGTTACCACGGCGGGTTTATTGGCGGGTTGCTCGGCATGGTTTTTTGGTGTTGGCGGCACAAAAAGCCCATGATGAAATGGATTGACGCGATGTGCACGGCGATTCCGCTGGGCTACACGTTCGGGCGCATGGGCAATTTTTTGAATGGCGAGCTGTACGGCAGAATTACGACGGCACCGTGGGGGATGGTTTTTCCTCATGCGGAGCGGTTTTCCGCATCAATTCAATGGGTGCGCGACTTTGCTGCGCGGTGCGGCATGGACGTTGCGGGCGGCTTGGTCAATCTGCCGCGCCATCCCAGCCAGCTGTACGAGGCGTTCTTTGAGGGTGTTATGCTGTTCGGCATCATTTGGCTGCTGCACAAAAAAAAGCCGTTCGATGGCTTCAGTGGCGGATTGTATACGATTGGGTATGGCATCGTGCGCTTTTTCATCGAATACTTTCGCGAGCCGGATGCGGATATTGGCTACCGCATTGCGGCGACCCGCGATGCGCCGTTGTACTTAAATACGTCGTTGCTCAATATTTCGACGGGGCAGGTGCTGTGTTTTCTGATGATTTTGGGTGGTGCGGGCGTGCTTGTAGTGTGCTATCTGCTCGATAAGAAAAAGAAATCGCATTGACCAAACCCGTGCAGAAACATACAATAGAAGTATGAGAAAAATCGAAATGTCCCGGCTTTTGCGGGGCGGTCATTTTGTCCTTGCGTTTTTGCTCGTCTCCATTTTTGCGTCGCAGTGTTTTGCGCAGTCCGCGGCGCAGTCGTCCAAGAACACGGCACGGGATTCGCGGCAATATATGGAAATGATGAACGGAATTTTCGATTTCGTTCAGAAAAACTACGTTGACGACGTTGACCCGGCGGTGCTGTATCGCGGTGCGCTCAAAGGAATGCTCGAATCGCTTGAAGACCCGTATACGCTGTATTTGGACACGAGCACGATGCGGAGTCTGAGCGACACGACCGAGGGCAAATTCGGTGGCGTGGGACTTTCTATTTCCAAGCCGTATGAGTCAACGCCCGACAAGCCCGCCTACGTAGAGGTCGCCTCCCCGATTGAGGACACGCCGGGATTCCGTGCGGGCATCCTTGCAGGTGACTTGATTATCTCGGTTGATGACACGGACACGTCGGAAATCACGATGGAAGAAGTGCTCGGAAAACTGCGCGGTAAGGTTGGCGAGACGGTCAATTTGGTCATCCGGCGCGGCAAGGCGATGGAGTTTCCCGTCTCGCTCGTCCGCGACTACATCGAAGTTCCCACGGTAAAATACGGCACGATTGTTTCTCCCGCTAATTCGCGTGTCATCTATGGCTACATTAGAATTATCGAATTCACGCCGCTCACGGCGGAGCGCGTGCAGGAGGCGCTGGACTCGTTTGGTAAGTCGGTCGCCGCGCTCATCATTGACGTGCGCAACAATCCGGGCGGGCTGATTACGAGCGTCGCCGACGTTGCGGACAAATTCATCGACAGCGGGCCGATTGTGACGACAAAAAGCCGCATCGCCTACGAGAATTCGGTGTTCACCGCAAGCCCCAAAAAGACGACTTTCAAGGGGCTGCCGATTGTCGTGCTGATTAACAAAGGCTCGGCAAGCGCGTCGGAAATCCTTGCGGGCGCGCTCAAGGACAATCATCTTGCGTATTTGGTCGGGCAGCGTACCTACGGAAAAGGCTCGGTGCAGCAGGTCGTGCCGCTTTCGGCGACCGACGGCATCAAGATGACGATGGCGCGCTACTACACGCCGAGCGACACGAACATCGATAAAATCGGCATTCCGCCTGACCGTGAGGTGCTGTATCCCGAGCTTGGCGAGGCGGGTGAAAAGGAATTCGCCGACCTGATAAAGAATGATGATGTGGCGAAATATGTGGACGCACACGCGAACATGAGCGAGGCGGACATTGCGGCGTTCGCGAAGACGCTGGCAAAAAAATATCCGCATATTGACGAGCGTACCTTGCGCAAGCTGACGCGCAATCAAGTCACCCGCCTTAAGCCGGCAATGTTGTATGACTTAGACTACGACATGCAGCTTCATGCGGCGTTGGACATCCTTGCGAAGGAAAACTTTGCGAGTTTGGTGCGCACGACCAAGACGCTCAAAGAGTTGCAGGAAGAGGCCGGGACGCAGAAGGCTGGCGAAGAGCGAACGGCGAAAAAATAATGCGTCAGTATCTTGCGCCGACTGCGCCTAACAGGGACGGGTTGCTCACCGTGGAGGGGAAAGACTTCCGTTATATGCACAACGTTCTGCGGCTGGCTGGCGGTGATATGGTGCAAGTGCGTTTTCCTGACGGCACGTGCAGGAATATGACTGTGTGTGCTGTGGATGAAACTGCGCACAAGATTGTTCTGCAAGTGTGCGCGCAGATTGCAGACGAACAGCAGTCTACATCTGTCGCACTTGATATGTGGTTGTTCCAATTTGTCGCGCGGAGCGCGAAAATGGACGTCATCGTGCGGCAGGCGACCGAGTGTGGCGTGAGCGTGATTGTTCCCGTGTTAGGAGATTTTTCGCAAGCGGGCGGCGCGGAGAAGAACTTTCACAGCGAGCGGCTGCTGCGCATCATAAAAGAAGCGCGTCAGCAGAGCGGCTCGCCTGTTGCTACGCGCATTGTTGGTGCCGTTCCGCTCGCACAGGCAATTGCGCTTTGGCTTGAGCACTGCGCAGGCGTAGAAGAAAAATCGTTTGCTGCCGTGTTGTACGAACGCACAGAGGAAACGTTGCCCTTGCACTTAGCACTTGCGGGAAAGACGATTGCTCGCGCGGCAGTGGCGGTGGGCGCGGAAGGCGGCATCAGTCCGCAGGAAATTGCGCAGTTGCGAGCGGGCGGCTTCGTGCCAATTCATTTTGCAACAAATATATTGCGCTGCGAGACGGCTGCCCTGTACGGTGTCGCCGCCGTGCAGAATGCGATTGCGGAGAAACACGTATGGCAATGCAGAGAATAGAGTTGTTGGGCGTTCCCGTGGACGTGTGTCGTCCCGAGCAATTAGAAGCCGAGATTCTGGAGATTCTTTCAAAGCCTGGCACCAAGCAGATTATATTTCTTTCCGTGTGGGACGTGCTCAAGGCGCGAAACAAGCGCAACGATTTCGGGCAATGCATAAAGGACGCGGATTTGATTCTGCCTATCTCAAAAAGCATCTTGAGCGGTGCGAGATTTCTAAAAAAAGACGTTCCCGTCCGCTACAATCCGTTTTCGGCAGTTATCAGTGTTCTGAGTGTGCTCGACCAGTATTATAAATCGCTCTATCTGCTGGGTGGACGACAGAAAACGCTCACTCATGCAGAGCGCAACCTGCGCGAGACCTTTCCCAATCTGCAAATTGTAGGTCGATTTGTGGGCTATTATCCCAAGACGATGGAAAGCGACATTATCGCCGCGATGTACAAGTCGTCGCCCGCGCTCGTGTTGGTGAGCGAAGGTATCAAGGAACGGAATCTGTGGTCGTATCATCGGCGAAATCAGTTTTCTAACAGCATTTTTCTGTATTATCGCGATGCAATCGGCATTTTTTCCGAGCGTATCAAGCGCGTGAGCGAAGCTACGTTTGACAGGGGACGCGAAATCTGGCATGAGATTGCGCATAATCCATTCAAATTATTTTTTGTGTTTTCTTTCATAAAATATGGTATACTGTTGGTGTGGTATAGGTTTTTCAGGAGGAACGCTCAGCAGCAGGATGCATGATTCCGACTATTGCGTTAGTCTCTTCGGACGTGGACATGGTGTGTGGCTTTCGAGTGTTGTTTGCGTCGGTTTGTACACTGCGCATTTTTGTTGACTTTGCCACCTTGCACTCCGCGCTCTGCGAGCGTTCGTTCGATTTTGTTCTTATTGATGTTGCGATACCTTTTGGCGGGGCTTTTACTGATTCATTATTTTCTAATCCGCGCTTCCGGTGCTTTTACATTTCCTCGTTGCCTAATCCTGTTGTGCGCGACGGTCGCGCAATTCTGCGTTTTCCTCAGGACATGGCGTTTTTGCTTAAAAAGGACGCAACACATCACGCCGAGCATTCTGCTGAGGAGGAGTCGGTGCTTTCGCAGATTGTCGGCGAATCTGCGGCCGTGCAGTCGCTCAAAAGGCATATTCTAATGGCATCGCGCTCGGATGTTCCTATGTTGATTACGGGTGAGACGGGCGTAGGCAAAGGCTTGGTTGCGCACACGATTCATCGCCTTTCGTCGCGCAGTCGGCACGATTTTGTGTCTGTCAACGTGACGGAAAATCCCGATGGACTTGAGGCGGCATCGCTGTTCGGCACGGTGCGAGGTGCGTTTACCGACGCGCAGAACCGAAAGGGATATTTTGAGCTTGCGCAGAACTCGACGCTTTTTTTGGACGAAATCGGCGACCTTAAGCGCGATGTGCAGGCAAAACTTTTGTACGCGGTGGAGAACGGCGTGTTCCGAAGTGTCGGGGCGGAACAGAAAAAACGCACGAATGCGCGGCTCATATTTGCCACTAACGCGGACTTGCAGAAGCGCATGGCACTCGGCGAGTTTCGGGAAGATTTGTATTATCGTATTTCCCGCCTGCGCATCCATATTCCGCCGTTGCGCGAGCGCAAAGAGGACATCATTCCGCTCGCGCGTAATTTTGCCTCTCGCTTGCACAAGCGACTGTCCTATCTCGCAGAGGAAGTGCTGACGACATTCTCGTGGAAAGGCAATGTGCGCCAGCTTGCGTACTGCATTGAGCGCGCGAGCGTTTGGTGTGGCGGGGACACGATTGACGCGGAGCATATCACGGTAGATTAGGGCGCGGCATTGCGTCCAACAAGCCCTGCTACTTTGTCGAATAATTTTTCTAGGTAGGATGCCTCGCCTTCGCTAAGAGCGGCGCGGGAAAGAATCATGCGCCAAAAGCGTTCCATGTCGGGTCTGCCTGCGAGCGTGAAAAAGCCAATTTTTTGAAGGTCGTCAGTAATGGTCGTTACGGTGTGGTCAAGGCGTTCCAGCGTAAGCGGCGTGTAGCCTGGAGACGCGGTAGCCTGCGCACGGAACAAATGATAGCATATAATCTGTACCGCATGGCTCAGGTTGAGTGAGGCGAACGCGGGCGACGCGGGAATGGTTACGCCGACCGTACAGGCGGCAAGCTCGTCGTCGGTCAGTCCTGTGCGCTCATTGCCGAATACTATCGCGATTCTGCCGCCGTCTTCCGCATTCGTTCCCGTCACTCGCGCGGCGAGGGCAGCGCATTCTTCGGGAAGAAGCAATTTGCCTTTGCGCTTCTTGCCTCGTCTGCGCGTCGTTCCTGCGGCAAGCGTACAATCGGCAGTTGCTTGCGTGATGTCGTCAAAAAACTGTGCCTTCTCCCAAATTCCCGCCGCGTGAATAGCGAGCACCCGCACGTGTTCGCCGTCAAAATCCTCGCGTTTTCCCACAATTCGCAACGTGCTGATGCCACTGTTCGCCATTGCCCGGCACACTGCGCCGACGTTTCGGCTTTCTTCGGGGCGGACGAGCACAATTATGATTTTGTTCAAATCCATGCCTTCACTCTACTTCTTTTTACGCTTTTGCGCTATAATGCAGTCATGCGGACGTTTGAGGGTAAAAAAGCCCTGGTGGTAGGTGGCTCGGGTGGGATTGGCGCGGCGATTTCCCTGTTGCTTGCACAGAGCGGCGCGGAGTTGACGGTGCATGGTGCCCATACGAGCGAGCGATTTTCTGCGCTGATTGCACGTTGTAACGCAGTCGCCTCCGCTCCCGTGCGTCCGCTTGTGCAGGTATTTTCTGCGGAGTCCTTTTCCACGCTTGCCGATTCTCCCGTAGCAGACTATGCCCGTACTTCGGACATTCTGTGCGTGTGCTACGGACCGTTTGTCCAGAAGTCGTTGGACGCAACAACGCTTGCAGACTGGCAGCATCTCGCGCTTTTTAATTACGCTCTGCCCGGCTTTTTGGTCTCTATGGCGTTATGTGGCATGCGGCAGAAACGCTGGGGCAGAATCCTGCTCTTTGGTGGCACGGGAACGGCGCATCGCGGCGAATTTGCGACAAATGCGGCGTATGCGGGCGCAAAATCCGCGCTGAACGTGGTGGTGCAGTCGGTTGCGGCTTCGTATGCGGCTGACGGCATTACCTGCAACGCCGTGTTGCCCGGCTTTACGCACACTGAATACACAGACGATGCTGCCGCGCTCGCTCAAAAAATGCCGCAGGGCGCGATGATTTCGCCGCAGTCCATTGCAGAGGCTGCGCTGTTTTTGTTGCAGCATGATGATTTGAACGGCGTGTTGCTGCGGGTTGACCGTGGCTGGTCACCGCTTGTTAAAAACGAGTGATGCGAGGTCGCCTTATGGGTCATGCGGTCATTCACTTGGGTATTCGTGATGGTGCGCGTGGGAACATTTGACATAACAGGCGATTTGAGTTATGATATGACAAGTTCGAATAGTGATAGGTAGGAGTTCCATGAGCAACGACGCAATTGTTCAAGGTTTTGATGATGAGAGAGATGATAGTCTTCGGATTACATTAGATACGCTTGCCGACGTTGAGAATGGAATCATTATCTATTTGAACGGGTATATTGACACCTACAATTCAAGCGTGTTCCAGAAGCGCATTCAAAAAGTCGTGGAAGCAGGATATATCAATTTGGTGTTCAATTGTTCGTCGCTCAATTATGTATCGTCCACGGGCATCGGGTCGTTCACGGCATTTTTGAAGATGGTAAAAGCCAAGAGTGGTGACATCGTGTTGCTGGACATTCAGCCGAAAGTGTATGAGTTGTTCCAGTTGCTCGGCTTTTCGCAATTTTTTAATATTCGCGCGACAATTACGGAGGCGGTTGCTGTCTTTCTGTCGGGCGCGTCCAACGAGAACAACGTGTTTCCCAAGGTGTTCGGCTGTCCTGTGTGTTCAAAGCGGCTCAAGGCGACCAAGGCAGGACGGTTTCGCTGTTCGGAATGCAAGTCTATTTTCTCAGTTGACCAGGCAGGACAGGTCTTTTTGGGATAAGTCCTCGCGTTTGCGAATACCCAGAAATAGCACCCAATATTGAAGAAATCGAATGATTGCCAAATGGTTGTGAATATTTTTTGATGTGAACAACCTGTGGAAAAATTCTTGTTGCTGTACGCAATCTTACGTACTTGACGAGAAAAAACGGGTGTTTTAAGGTTATTGTAAGCATACAACGTTCTTTTTAGGGTTTTATTTCTTTATAATACAATGATTTATATGGCGACGGGGGGGGGCGTGGCAGAAATGCTCTCTTTTTTTGACGAGGTAAAAAAATTTTAAAAAGTAGTTGACACGGTTTTTCATGGGAATAACCTGTGGAAAACGTGTGCGCGTTCTGCATACAAATTTAAGCATAAAGCGGATTGTTTTTACCGCGCGTTCATGGTATTCTATAAGAACGATGAAAACGTCGCTCAAGATGATTCTGCTGTTCTTCGCAATCAGCGTTTTTGGCTCATTGGCAGTTGCCGCACTCTTTGTGTTGGGGCTTGATTTGCGTGTGCTGGTTGCGGGCAATTCGCACATACCGTTTACTTCCGCGTTTTTTCTACGGGGGCTGCTCGTTGCAATTCCGTTCGTCACCGGATGTGCGCTTTTGTTCGTCTTACTGTATCTGATTCGGCATCCGAAGGCATCGGTGCTGGGGGGTATCGCCTATCTGCTGCTCGGCGTGTTGACGTGGGGAGTGCTTGTTCCGGGGGCGGCGCGGTTGCATGGGTATTATGACCGTGTGACGTTTGACTGGGTAAGCAATGTGGACGCGGCGGACTTGACCCCGCATTATTTCCGTGTGCATGACGGCAACGTCTACTATTATGCGCGGGTGTTTCGCTTTGCGGAGGCTTCGCGGGAGATGTACGGCGAGGGGCTGATGATTGACTTGATGGGGACTCGCGGTAAGGCGGGCGAGATTTATTCGTTCACCACGTCAGCGGTCGTTCGCGATTCGGACGGGCTGTTCAACGACGTGCTTTTTAAGGATGTCGCCTCGATGCCGCCCGTGGTCGCCGTGCCGGTCAAGGCGTACATGGTTCTGTTTGCGGCGGCGAGCACGTCCGTGTGGTCGGGGCTTGTTCCTTGGGCTGCCTATGCGTCGTTGGGGTGTGCATTGCTTGCGGCGGCGTGGCTTATGTCGCTGAGCAGTTGGCGATTTCTAAAAGCATTTATTGTGTCGGTAGCGGGCATCATGGTCACCGTGCTGAATTATTTGGTGTACGCGCATCTGCTTTTTGCGGACTTTGCCACATCGTGCCGCGAGCTGTTCGTGCATATCGGCATGACGATGCCGCCGCCGCTTGCCGGCATGATGGACGTGCTTGAGCCGCTCGCGCTGTTCGTCAACCTGCTGTGCATCGTCGTGTTCTTGGTGCTGGGCTTGATTGGCAGGCGGCTTGCGGTGAACGACCCCTATGCCCGCGCGGCGGAGGATGACGCATGAGAAAAATCTTGCTGTTGCTGATAACGTATCTCGTGTTCGCCTTTGCGGTCTGCATGGGTGTTTCGTATGGCGTGGGGAATATTCCTGCCGTGCTTCCGGGGCAGACGATGATGTACGTGCTGAACCGCGCGCTGCTTTCTTTTCTGCACGTGCTGCCCGCGCTGTTCACGAGCGGATTTTTGGTTGCCTGCGCCATTTATTTCGGGCACCACACGGAGAATACGCGGACGCGCTTTTCTGCGGGGATTATCGCGCATTTCAAGATGACGTTGCTCGCCTCGTTGGGCATGGTGCTTGTGCTCACGCTCGCGCGCGAGGTGTTCCTGCCGCGCATAACGGCACGTCAGAATTTGGCGGTAGCAGCCCCGGAATTGCTGAACGAATACTTGATAGGCGGACGGTACTGCCTTGTCGTCAATCGCTATGTGCTGGCGTATGAGTACGCTCGGCAGGCGCTCAAACTCGACCCCTCGAACAAAGAGGCGCAGGCACTTTTGGACGATGCCGAGCGCAACATGAACAAAATGCGTCCGCGTAGGGAGCAGGAATCGACCTTCACGCCGCTGAACCTTGAGTGGCGCGAGCTTGAGAACGAAACCGTCACGTCGCTCATCGAAAAGGCGAACAAAGCAAAAGACAACGAGCAGTGGTTCAACGCGCATTATTACGCGCAGCTCGCGCTCGCGTTGGCAACGGGCGCGGACATCAACGTGCAGGAAGCGCAGATGCTCGCTTCGGAAGCCTGGGCGCAGCTGGAGACCGCGGAGGACTTGGTCAATGTGAGCGCGCGGGAATTCTACGACAAGAAAAAACGCGCCTATTCCTATCTGATAAGCGGCGACACGCTAGAAGCCTACTACGCTTTCCTTGATTTGCAGAACAACACGATTTCCGCGATAGTTGACCCCGACGTGAAGAATTTTTATGAGATTGCGCGCGAGCGGCTTGCGGCGGAGGCATTCTTTATCGATGAGACCTTGCATTTGCAGTTGTTCGAGTCCGTGCATAATCTGTATTTTACGCTCACCCATGACGACGGCTCGCGGGACGTGATTTTTGTTCGCGGCATTACGGCGGTGTCCAATTCGGGCAGGATGATTCAGTACATGCGCGACTTCTCGCTCTACACGTATGCGCCCGATGGCTCGTTCCTGCGCTCCGTGTTCACGCCGTATGCAAAGATGGTTGCCGAGCCGGTCTCCGTGTTTGACCAGGCGACTGCCGCAAAATACGGACTTTCCCCGTCGTATCAGGACGTACCGTATATTATCCTGCGGTCGGTGGCGCGCGAGTACGGGCGCATGAAGAACGAGCCGGTGTATCGGTTCGCCGAGTCGGTGCCTGAAGACGAGCAGTTTGAGCCGGGCGCAATGATTCTGCCCATGCCTTTCGAGGACTTCAACCTCGCCTGCGACGCGGCGGCAGGCCCGCAGCAGATGTACCTGCTTTCGCTGATGCGGATGATTGGCAAGGCGGATTCATTCGGCTATTCGGGAGAGGTCTTTACCGCCGCGCTTATCAGTCGGCTGACCTACCCGCTGCTCATGCTGATTGTGCTGATTTTTGCGGCGGCGTTCGCATGGGATTACCGCGTGCAGAAGCACCAGTTGTTCAAATTCTCTTGGTCATTCGTGCTGCCGTTCTGCACGATTATCCTGTATCCGCTGCTTGAAATGCTGCTGTACATTGAGGACTTGATTTGCTACGCGATTATCGCCCTGCTCGGGCAGTCCGCCGTTGCAGTGACGATTTTCATCTACGTCGTGTTCTTTGTCCTCGTGTCCGCCTATTTTATGGCACGAAGAAGCGAGACCTGAGCCGTCAGTCGATTTCCACGCGCTCAATGCGCGCGCCGAGCGATTGCAGTTTTTCCACCAGCTGCTCGTAGCCGCGTTCAATTTGGTACACGTTGGAAATCCTGCTCTCGCCGTGGGCGCAGAGGGCGGCGATGACCATTGCCATGCCCGCGCGCACGTCGGGGGAGACGAGATGGTCGCCGTGGAGCAGACTCGGGCCGGAGACGACGGCGCGGTGCGGGTCGCAGAGCGTGATGCGCGCCCCCATGCTGATGAGCTTGTCCACGAAGAACATCCGGCTCTCAAACATTTTCTCAAAGATAAGCACCGTTCCCTCAACCTGCGTCGCCACCACGACCATGATGCTCGTGAGGTCCGGCGGGAAGCCCGGCCAGGGCGCGTCGTCGATTTTGGGAATCATGTTGCCCAGGTCGGCGTTCACCTTGAGTTCCTGGCTGACGGGAACGGTGAGCCGGTCGCCGTCTATCGCCCAGTTGATGCCCAGTTTGCTGAACGAGACTTTGAGCGGGCGCAGGTCCTGCGCGCGGATGCCCGTAATCGTGATGGAGCCTTTGGTCGCGGCGGCAAGCCCGATGTACGAGCCGATTTCCATGAAGTCGGGGCCGATGGCGAAGTCCGTGCCGTGCAGTTTTTTCACGCCGTCAATGTGCAGGATGTTGCTGCCGATGCCGCTGATGTTCGCGCCCATGCCCACGAGCATGGCGCACAGGTCCTGCACGTGCGGCTCGCTCGCGGCGTTGTTGATGACCGTGTGCCCTTCGGCAAGCACCGCCGCCATGACCGCGTTCTCGGTCGCCGTCACGCTCGTTTCGTCAAGGAAGATGTCCGCGCCCACGAGCTTGTTCGCGGTGAAAGAGAAGGGGCCGTCCACGCTGACGCGCACGCCCAGTTCCTGCAAGGCGAGGAAATGCGTGTCCACGCGGCGGCGGCCGATGACATCCCCGCCCGGCGGCGGCAGAACCGCCTTGCCCGTGCGCGCCACGAGCGGCCCGGCGAACAGGATGGACGCGCGGATTTTCTTGCTCAGCTGCGCGGGAATGTCCGCGGACTGAATGTGCGCCGCGTCGATTTTCCAGGCGTGGTCTTCCAGTTTTTCCACGCCCGCACCGAGCGCCTGCAAGATGAGCAGCATCACGCCCGTGTCCTCTATTTCCGGAATGTTGCGCAGGATGACCGGCTCTTCCGTCAGCAGCGCGGCGGCAATGCAGGGCAGCGCCGCGTTCTTGTTCCCGCTCGCCGCGACCGTCCCGCGAATCGGGATGCCGCCCTCAACTTTGTATTCGTACATGATTCCCTTCCACCTTTTGGGTTCTGATTATATGTCGGCAGAAAGACAGGCGGGGTTTATACGGACTTCGGCGGCCTGCGTTTGCAGCGGGTCGGGACTTTTTTTGCTGTCAGTCTTTCCGCCCGGAAAGGCGCAGGATGCGCTGGTTGGACGAGCCGCGGAAGTCGAGCGAGATGTCGCGCAGGGACGCGATGTAGGGGCCGTCCACCAGCACGTCGATGCAGGCGAGCAGGCGGTCGGTCGCGTCGCAGCGTTTGCGGCCGTCGGGGGCGAGCAGGTCCTTTTCGTAGACGTAGCCGGTGTAGCACCAAATCGTCTTCTGCGGGTAGGCGGCGCGGACGCTTTCCAGGAACGGCGCGAGCGCGCGCTGATTCTCCTCCTCAAACGGCTCGCCGCCCAGGACGCTCAGCCCGGCAATGTAGTCGGGCGCGAGGGCTTCAAGGATTTCGCGCTCGGTCTCCGCCGTGAACGGCCGGCCGAACGAAAAGTCCCAGGTCTCGCGGTTGTGGCAGCCCTCGCAGCAGTTGCGGCAGCCGGAGACGAACAGCGAGACGCGCACGCCAAGCCCGCCCGCAATGTCGAATTTCTTTATCGCGCCGTAGTTCATTCTGCCCGCCTCTCCCCGCCGTTTGCTTCGCGCTCGTACAGCACCTTCCCGCGCCGCATGATGTGGTCTTTCAGCTCGGGGGTCTTGAGTTCCGCAAAAACGGAGACATCCACGAGGTAGGGGAGCATGGAGTTGTCAAAGGCATCGGCAAGGCGGACCAGGTCGTCGTAGGGAAAGTCGCCGTCGGCAATGACCGTCATGTCGATGTCCGAGCCTTCGCGGAAGTTCCCCATCGCGCGGCTTCCGTATATGATGACCCGCGCGATGCGCGGAAACCGCCCGCAGATTTCGCGGATGATGTCCATCGAGCGTTCGGAAAGCCCGAATTCGTTTGTCGGCGTGCTATGCGAGGGCATCGAACGTCGTCTCCAGCGCGGAGAAGCAGGGAAGATATGTTTCCGCGATTTTTCCGAATATCTTTAGCGCGGACGACTCATCGTACAAATGGCTGCTCTCGTTCCGTGCCTGTATCATGTCCATCCATGTTTCGCCGTCGGAAATCAGCCCGCGGTTGAATGCCTGCCGGACGGCATCTTTGCTTCCGTAGATTTTTTCGCCGCCGCCGCTGTATTCGATGAAGTCTTTGAGCAGTTTCCATGAAAGTTCCTGCGTAAACTCGAACGACTGGATTACGCCGAGCGTTCTGAATTCGTCATGCTGCCCGCTGACGGTGGCAAGCCCCCGCCTGAGCGTGGCGAGCGCGCGCTTGTAGTTGTGAAACCGCTGCTTCCAGCGCACGTCCTCGCTTTGTGCCGACTTTGTTCCGTCCATCCGCCTCTCCTTGGGGAACGCCGCTACAGGTGCAGCACGCGCTCCTTGATTTCCT
>JAFLSP010000010.1:18245-23801 GCA_022510885.1 Treponema sp.
CCGCCTCTCCTTGGGGAACGCCGCTACAGGTGCAGCACGCGCTCCTTGATTTCCTGCGTGCGCCCCTGGTTCCAGAACTGGGTGCCGATGTAGCCGCAGGTGCGGCGCGCCACGTTCAGCGTGCGCTGGTCGCGGTTGCCGCAGGCGGGGCATTCCCACACGAGCTTGTTGTCGCTGTCGGTGACGACCTGGATTTCGCCCGTGTAGCCGCACTTCTGGCAGCAGTCGCTCTTGGTGTTCAGCTCCGCGTACATGATGTTGTCGTAGATGTGCCGCAGCAGCGCCATGACCGCGGGGATGTTCTGCTCCATGTTCGGCACTTCCACGTAGCTCACCGCGCCGCCGGGGGAGAGTTTTTGGAACTGCGCCTCGAACGTGAGCTTGCTGAATGCGTCGATATGCTCCGTGACGTGCACGTGGTAGCTGTTGGTGATGTAGTTCTTGTCGGTCACGCCGGGAATCTCGCCGAAGCGGCTCTTGAGGCACTTGGCGAACTTGTACGTGGTGCTTTCGAGCGGCGTTCCGTAGAGCGAGAAGTCGATGTTCTCCTGCTCGCGCCATTTCTTGCACGCCGCGTTCAGCCGGTGCATGATTTCGAGCGCGAAGGGCGTGGCGGCGGGGTCGGTGTGCGGCTTGCCGGTCATGTAGCGGACGCACTCGCACAGCCCCGCGTAGCCGAGCGAGATGGTCGAGTAGCCGCCGAACAGCAGCCGGTCGATTTTCTCGCCCTTCTTCAGGCGGGCGAGCGCGCCGTTCTGCCACAGAATCGGGGCAACGTCGGAGACCGTTCCCATCAGGCGGTTGTGCCGCGCCATGAGCGCGCGGTAGCACAGCTCAAGCCGCTGGTCGAGGATTTCCCAGAAGGCTTCCTTGTCGCCGCCGGACGAGCAGGCCGCGTCCACGAGGTTTATCGTCACCACGCCCTGGTTGAAGCGCCCGTAGAACTTGGGCTTGCCGTCCTCGTCGCGGTAGACGGTCAGGAAGGAGCGGCAGCCCATGCAGGGGTAGCAGTTGCCGTCCTTCAGCTCCAGCATCTTCTTCTCGCTGATGTAGTCGGGGACGAGCCGGCGCGCGGTGCAGGTGGCGGCAAGTTCGGTAAGGTAGTAGTACGCGCCGTCTTTCTCGATGTTGTCCGGCTCCAGCACGTAAATCAGCTTGGGGAAGGCGGGCGAGACCCAGTAGCCCTTCTCGTTGCGCACGCCCTGCCGCCGCTGCTTGAGCACCTCCTCGATTATCATCGCGAGGTCGGCCTTCTCCCGCTCGTTCTTCGCCTCGTTCAGGTACATGAAGACCGTGACGAACGGAGCCTGCCCGTTGGTCGTCATGAGCGTGACCACCTGGTACTGAATCGTCTGCACGCCGCGCGTGATTTCGTCGCGCAGGCGCATGTCAACGATTGCCTTTGCCTGCTCCTCGGTGTAGGTGATGCCCGTCGTCTCCTCCATCTCGTGGATTTCGCGGATGAATTTCTGCCGGCTCACGTCCACGAATGGCGCGAGGTGCGCGAGCGAGACGCTCTGCCCGCCGTACTGCGACGAGGCGACCTGCGCGATAATCTGCGTGGCGATGTTGCACGCCGTGGAGAAGGAGTGCGGGCGGTCGATTTTCGTCTCGCTGATGACCGTGCCGTTCTGGAGCATGTCCTCAAGGTTGACCAAATCGCAGTTGTGCATGTGCTGCGCGAAGTAGTCCGCGTCGTGGAAGTGAATCAGCCCCTCGTCGTGCGCCTTCACGATGTCCTCGTCAAGCAGGAAGCGCCTGGTGATGTCCTTGGACACCTCGCCCGCCATGTAGTCGCGCTGCACGGAGACGACCACGGGGTTCTTGTTCGAGTTCTCCTGCTTGACCTCCTCGTTGTTGCACTCAAGCAGGCTCATAATCTGGCTGTCCGTGGAGTTCGCGCGGCGCATGAGCGCGTGCTGGTAGCGGTACGTGATGTAGATTTTGGCGAGGTCGAACGCGCCGGCCTGCATCAGCTCCTTTTCCACCATGTCCTGAATCATCTCCACGCTCATCTCGTGGTTGCTCTTCTCGCACTCGCTTTCGATGCGCTCGGCAATCTCGCGGATTTTCAGGATGTCCAGCCGGCCGGAGCGCGGCACCTCGTCGTTGTGGTTCGCGTTCAGAATCGCCGCGATGATTTTCTCGCGGTCAAAGAGGACTTCTTCGCCGTTGCGTTTGATGATTTTCATGTTCCCTCGCACCCAAAAAAGAAGAACACCATATCTAGTGTTCTTTGTTCCTGTATGATACTAGCAATAGCGTGTTTGGACAAGGGGCTTTTTGCGGAAATCGTGGCAAAAGGGCAGGATTTTTGCCTCCGCCACGCCGCCGCCGCAATCTTGACAATCGCCCGATAAACGACTATCGTTAGGAAATCGCAGGACTGCCCCCGTGGACTTTGACTTCATCAGACAGGTTACGCCGCTGTACGCACAGGCCGCTTGGCTCACGCTCCGCATCGCGCTTGCGGGCGTCGCGCTCTCGTTCGCGCTGGGGCTTGTCTGCGCGCTCGCGCGCTACGCGAAGGTGCCGGTCGCGCGGCAGGTCGCCGCCGTGTACGTGGGGCTTTCGCGCAACACGCCGCTGCTGATTCAGCTCTTCTTCCTCTATTTCGCGCTTCCCAACCTGGGCATCAAGCTGAGCGCCTTGCAGTGCTGCATCATCGGGCTGACCTTTTTGGGCGGCAGTTACATGGAGGAGACTTTCCGCAGCGCGCTGGAGTCGGTGAGCGCGGTGCAGGTGGAGAGCGGGCGGTGCGTGGGGCTGACGGGCGCGCAGGTCATGCGCTACGTGGTGCTGCCGCAGGCCTTCTCGGTCTCCGTGCCGGGCTTCTGCGCGAACGTGATGTTCCTCATCAAGGAGACCTCGGTGTTCAGCATCGTCGCCGTGGCGGACTTGATGTACGTGGCGAAGGACTTAATCGGGCTGTATTATAAAACGGACGAGTCGCTGCTGCTGCTGGCGGTGTCGTACTTCATTCTGCTGCTGCCGGTCTCCGCGGCGAGCGCGTATGCGGAAAGGAGGCTGCGCTATGCCCAGTTCGGACGCGCTTGAGGCGGTGCGCACGGCGTTCGGCGTGCTTTTGCAGGGGCGCAACTTCATCCGGCTCGTGCTCGGGCTGCTCGTCACGGTGCGCATTGCGGCGGTCTCGGTCGCGCTCTCCGTGGTGTTCGGCATCGCGCTCGGTATGCTGATGACGGTAAAGAGCCGCGTCCTGCGCGTGGTCTGCAAAATCTACCTTGAGTTCATGCGGATTATGCCGCAGCTCGCGCTGCTGTTCATGGCGTACTACGGGCTGACCCGCGCCTTCGGCATCTCGCTTTCGGGGGAGGCCGCGTCCGTGCTCGTGTTCGCGCTGTGGGGCACGGCGGAGATGGGCGATTTGGTGCGCGGTGCCTTGCAGTCCGTTCCCGCGCACCAGTACGACAGCGGCCGTGCGGTCGGGCTGACCGAGCGGCAGGTCTTCCTCTGCGTCGTCCTGCCGCAGACCCTGCGCCGGCTCGTCCCGCTTTCCATGAATTTGGTGACGCGCATGGTGAAAACCACGTCGCTCGTCGTCTTTGTGGGCGTGATTGAGGTGGTCAAAATCGGGCAGCAGATTATTGAGGGAAACCGGCTCAAGGTGCCGTCCTGCTCAATCGCGGTGTACGCGGTGATTTTCATGATGTACTTTGTGGTGTGCGGGGCGTTCTCGCTCGCGGCGGGCGCGGTCGAGCGGCGGCAGAAGGAGTAGCGATGGCATTGCTTGAAATCAGGCATCTTGAGAAGTCGTTTGACGGGCATTCCGTGCTGGAGGACATCTCCTTTTCCGTGAAGAAGGGCGAGGTCATCGTGATTCTGGGGCCGTCCGGCTGCGGAAAGTCCACGCTCCTGCGCTGCATCAACGGGCTGGAGACCGTGCAGGGCGGCGACATCCTGCTCGACGGCGAGATTATCTCCAACCGCAGCAAGGACATGCACCTCATCCGGCAGAAAGTGGGCATGGTGTTCCAGAGCTACGACCTGTTCCCGCACCTGAACGTGCTCGGCAACATCCTGCTCGGCCCGGTAAAGGCGCAGAAGCGCGAGCGCGCGGAGGTGGAGCGCGAGGCGGACGCATGGCTTGCGCGCGTGGGCCTGCCCGACAAGAAGTACGCCTACCCGCGCCAGCTGAGCGGCGGGCAGAAGCAGCGCGTGGCAATCGTGCGCGCGCTGTGCATGCACCCGGAGGTGCTGCTCTTTGACGAAGTGACCGCCGCGCTCGACCCGGAGATGGTGCGCGAGGTGCTTGACGTGCTGATGAACCTCGCCAACGACGGCAAGACCATGCTCATCGTGACGCACCAGCTTGAGTTCGCGCGCGCCGTCGCCGACCGCATCATCTTTATGGACGGCGGGCAGATTGTGGAGGACACCACGCCCGGGCAGTTCTTCAACAACCCGCTCAGCGCGCGCGGCAGGAATTTCCTGGAGAACTTTACGTTCCGCGAGCACCGCCGGAAGTAGCGATGTCCGTCCGCCGTCCGGTGGCAGATAAGATTAGTTAATCCGCTCGATAAGATTAGCTAATCCTCTCAATAAGATTAGTTAATCCTATCGATAAGATTAACTAATCCTATGAGTAAGATTAACAGGCGCTGCTGCGGTACGCTGTCGCGCGGATGATGAATAGCCCATTGACAAAGTGGGGAATAAATGGCACAATAGCGCATTGCTAATTGTCCACGGACGTGGCAAGGAGTGGATATGAAAAAATCAGTCGTAACAATCATGGCGGCGGCACTGGCGCTGGTCGCAACGCTCTCGTCATGCCGGAGGTCCGGCAGCGGGCGCACGGTGGCGGAAATAAAGAAGAGCGGCACGGTCAGAATCGCCGTGTTCAGCGATAAAAAGCCTTTCGGCTACGTGGACGAGAACGGCGTGTATCAGGGCTACGACGTGTATTTTGCCGAGCGCATTGCGAAGGACCTGGGCGTGAAGGTCGCGTATGTTCCCGTTGAGCCGGCGGCGCGCGTGGAAGTCCTTGAGACCAACAAGGTGGACATCGTGCTCGCGAATTTCACCAAAACGCCCGAGCGCGCGGAGAAGGTCGATTTCGCGCTTCCCTACATGAAGGTCGCGCTGGGCGTGGTCTCCCCCGACGACGACCTGATTACCGCGGCCGAGCAGCTGAACGGCAGGACGCTCATCGTGGCGAAAGGCACGACGGCGGAGACCTATTTCACCGAGAGCTACCCGGAAATCAGTCTGCTCAAATTCGACCTGTACGCAGACACCTATAAGGCGCTGCTCGACGGCCGCGGCGATGCGTTCAGCACGGACAACACCGAGGTGCTCGCCTGGGCAATCGAGAACCCGGGCTTTACCGTGGGCATCGACTCGCTGGGCAACCTGGACACCATCAACCCGGCGGTCAAGAAGGGCAACAGCGACCTGCTCGAATGGCTGAACGAGGAAATTAGGACCTTGGGCAAGGAGAACTTCTTCCACGCCGACTACGAGGCGACCCTGCGCGAAGTCTACGGCCCGAACAGCGACGCGGACAGCCTGGTGGTTGAGGGCGGCGAACTCTAA
>JAFLSP010000100.1 GCA_022510885.1 Treponema sp.
TGCTTTTGGTGATGAAATGGCGCGCGCGGCGGGATAAAAAATCAGCGGTAGAAGGGAGTCGAACCCTCCTCACAGGCTTGGGAAGCCCGGGTACTACCGATGTACTACTACCGCGTTGCAAGTAGATTACCGTAAACGGTGGAAAATTGCAACCGTTTTTGCTATACTATTTGCATGAAAATCACGCCCGATTACACTATTTTGCATTGCGATGACGACGTGGTGGTGTTCAACAAGCGCAGTGGTCTGCTCGTTGCCGCCGACCGGTATGACGATACCGCGCCCCGGCTCGACGTGCGTGCGAAAGAGGCGTTCGGCTCGCTGTTTGCCGTGCACCGGATTGACAAGGACACGAGCGGCTGTGTGATATACGCGCGCACCGCTGAGGCGCACCGCGCGCTTTCCATGCAGTTTGAGCAGCGCGAGGTGCAGAAAGTCTATCACTGTTTGGTGTACGGCCGTCCGCTGTGGACGGAAACGCGGGTGGACGCGCGGCTGCTTCCCGACGGGGACGCGCGGCACCGCACGGTTGCCAACGCGCGGCGCGGAAAGGATGCCAGTACCGATTTCAGGCTGCTTGCGGTATGCGGGCCGTACAGCTGGATAGAGGCCCGGCCGCTCACGGGGCGGACGCACCAAATCCGCGCGCATTTGAAGGAAATCGGCGTGAGCATCGTGTGCGACCCGCTCTACAGCGGCAACCAGAAGCCCGTGCGCCTGAGCGAAATCAAGCGTTCCTGGCACGGCGACGCGGAGGAAGAGCGGCCGCTGCTCGCCCGCCTCGCGCTCCACGCCTACCGGCTGACCGTCACGCACCCTAAGTCGGGCGAGCAGATGACGTTCACCGCGCCGTATCAGAAGGACATGGAGGCCACGCGGCGGCAGCTCAAGTCCATTTTTGGCGCGGATTCACTGGATGGCGGACAATGAGACGACTGCTTTCTGTTTGCTTGCTCATGCTCGTATTCCCCTTGGGTTTCGTCTGTGCGGAGGTTCACCTTGCGCTTGAGCCGCGCCTCGGCATGATGGTCGGCACGGTGGGCGAGTATGTGCTCCTGCACGAGCGCGGGGGAGGGCATCGGAAATACAGCCAGCTGGACTGGGAGGAGCGCTTCTTGCCGACCGTGGGTGTCGCGGCGAGCGGCACGTTCGGGCGGCTTTCCGTGGAGGCTTCCGTTGACCGGACGGTGAGTCCGTCGTTCCCGTGGTTCCGCTCGGTCGCCTCGGGTACGATGCGCGATTCGGACTGGCTCGTGGCGGGGACGAAGACGAATTATTCAAAAAGCGAGAACGATGTCTCGCTCAACGTGCAGGCGGGGCTGGTGGTGAGTTACGAATTTGCCCCGACGGATTTCCTGCGTTTTGTGCCGTTCGCGGAGATTTCATATAGCTATAAATCCTTTGAGGCGCGCAACGGCTACGGCTGGTACGGCAACACGGTTGCCTGGGACGACCCGCGCGCGACGTTTCATCCTGTCGGCTCGCTCTGCGGGGTGGACTATACCTGCCATCTGCTCTCGCTGTTTACGGGGCTGAATGTCCGCTTCCGCTGTTCCGAGCGCGTGTCGGTACAGGTGGGCATTGCGGTCTTGCCCTATGGCTATGTGTACGCGGAGGATATTCATTACAGCAACCTGAAAGGCACGGACGGCACCTATTACGTGGACATCGTGCATTCGTTCCTGTCGCGCTGCAAAGGCTCGCTCGCCGTCGCGTTCCGCGTGAGCCGCCTTGTGGAACTGGGCGCAACGGTGACGGGGCTTGTGGGCGGCATGGATTCGGGCGACACGTATATAAAGGCAGGCACGGGCGGCTCGTACACAAAAAGCGCCAGCACGCGCGGCGGGTTCTCAATACGCGAGGCGACGGTGCGGCTTTCGGCAAAAGTCTTCGTTTTCTAGCGCGTTTTTCGTACCGATTTCTGCTTTTCGTGGTATAATGATTTCCGAGAGACGGCAACGGAGGCGCACCATGAAAAACATTATCACTATCAGCCGCGAATTCGGCAGCGGCGGTCGCGTTATCGGGCAGATTGTGGCGCGGGAACTTAACTATGATTTTTACGACAAGGAGATAATCGACCTGTCGGCAAAGGAAAGCGGGCTTTCGGCGGATTTCATCGCCAAGAACGAGCAGAACATCTCGTCCGGTTGGCTGTACAACCTGCTGCTCGGCACGAGTTACGCGGGCGTGCAGATGGGGGCGCACGGCCATGCCCATTCCGCGCAGCCGGCGGCGTTGCCGCTTGCCGACCAGGTGTTCAACGCGCAGCGCAAGACGATTCTGTCGCTCGCGAAGAAAGGCTCCTGCGTCATCGTGGGGCGGTGCGCCGATTATGTCCTGAGCACCTCGGACCAAATCAACCAGGACGCGCTGCTTGACGTGTTCATCTATGCCGACATGGACGACAAGGTGAAGCGCGCCGTGGAATGCTACGACGTTCCCGAAAAGGACGCGAAGAAAGTCATCCAGCAGCTGAACAAGCGGCGCGCCAACCACTACAACACGTTCACGGAGCAGATTTGGGGCAACCGCGAGAACTACGACCTGCTGGTGAACAGTTCCGTGCTGGGGCTTGAGGAGACGGCGCGGCTGATTGTGCAGTTCGCGCAGAAGGCGTGACCGCTATGCCTGCGGCAGGGTGACGCGCACGCTCTTTATCCGCCGCTGGCCCTGCTCCTCAATCCTGTAGGCAATGCCGTCCACTTTGAGCGACTCGCCGGTCTCGGGCAGCGCGTCAAAGTGTTCGAGCAGGTAGCCGCCGAGCGTGTCGTAGTCCTCGCTGTACAGGTCAAGGTTCAGCAGTTCGTTCACGTCGGTCAGGTGCAGGTCGCCGGGAATGATGAACTCGGCGGGCGAGAGCGCCTGAATGCGCTTTTCGGGCGGCAGCTCGTTGGTGGGATGCTCCACGATGGTGCCGCCGAATACGGCGCGCAGGATGTCGTCCATGGTCACGATGCCGCTGTTGCTGCCGGTCTCGTCCACCGCGACGGCGAAATTCACCTGCTCCGCCTTGAGCGTCTGGAGCAGTTCGAGCGCGGTCAGCGTCTCGGGGACGAAGAGCGCGGGCCTCATGCTGCGGCGGACAAAGGTCTTGCTCGCGCTGTTGCGCGCGGTCAGCAGCACGTTCTTGTAGTACAGCATTCCCACCACGTTCGCAAAGTCGCCGTCGCACACGGGCAGCCGCGAGTAGCCCGTCTCGGCAAAGAGCGCGACCACCTCGGCGTAGGTCGCGTCAATCGGCACGAAGCGCACGCGGCTGCGGTGGCTCATGATGTCGCGGATGCGCAGGTCGGTGAACGCGAAGATGCGGTAGAGCATCCGTTTTTCGCTGCGCTCAAGCGTTCCCTCCGTCTCGCCCACGTCAATCAGCGACTTCAGCTCGGCCTCGGTAATCAGCTGCTTGTCGTAATGCAGGAAGAGGCTGAGGATGACGGTGATGCCCTCGGTCAGCTTGGTGAAGACCCACACAATCGGCATGAAGATTTTTTGCAGGACAATCAGCGCGCGGGAGTTGCGGCTTGCGACCCCCACGGGACTGACGGTCGCCATCGTCTTGGGCACGATTTCGCCGAAGATTATCAGCACGAAGGCCATGATGACCGTCGCGTAGGTCGCGCCCTGCTTGCCGACCAGGTTGATTGCCACGGTCGCGCCCAGGCCGGAGGCGAGCGAGGTGACGAAGTTGATGCCGATGAGCACGAGCGAGAGCAGGCGGTTCATGTCGCTTTTGAGGTAGGCGATGCGCTTTGCCGGCGTGTTGGCGGCGTTCCCGTTCGCGTCGTGGCTCTCCTTTTTGAGCAGCTGCCGCAGCGTGATTTTTGAGATGGAAAGGTACGCCGTCTCGGACGAGGCGAAGAAGCCGACGCAGTACACGAGCAGCGCGGTCGCAATGACCGGCAGTATGACGGAGACAATCATGCCTTGCCCCTCTTCTCGCGGACGCAGCGGAGCTGTGCCACGCGCAGCCCGTCCATGCGGGTGACGGTGAAGCGGTAGCCGTTCGTGGCAAGCGTCTCGCCCGTGCCGGGAATGCGCCCGAGCCTTTCGCAGAAGAAGCCCGCCACGGTCTCGCTGCCCTCCGAGTGCAGGCGCAGGTGCAGCAGCTCCTCAAAGTCGCGCAGGCGGGCGGAGCCGTCCACGAGGAAATCGTCGGCGTTCTCAACCTGCAAGTCGGTGGCGCGCCCGCTTTGCATAAAATCGTCCGCAATGTCGCCGAAAATCTGCCGCGCGATGTCCTCCGTGGTGAGGATGCCGTCCGTGCCGCTGTACTCGTCAATCACAATCGCGATGCTCTGCTTGTCCTTGTGCAGCATCTCCTGAATCGCGCTCATTTTGGTGCTGCCGGGAATGAAAATCGGCTTGCGCATCGCTTTTTCGGCCGTGAAGCTGGCGCGGTCGCCCTCATAGAAGAGCAGGTCCTTCACGTACAGCACGCCGATGATGTCGTCGATGTCGTTGCGGATGACGGGAAAGCGCGAGAAGCGCGTGCGCTCGCTGAGCTGCACGATGTCGCGGTAGCGCATGGTGGCGGGAATGGCCGTGACGCGCTTGCGCGGAATCATGATGTCGGTCGCGTCAAGGTCGGTGAACTTGAACACGCGGCTCATCATCGTCTTCTCGCCCTTTTCAAGCACGCCCTCCTCGCCGCCCACGTCGATGAAGGTCTTGATTTCCTCCTCGGTGAACGACACGCGCCTGGTCTTGGTGCTGATGCCGAACATCCGCAGGATGCCGCGCGAGATGCCCGTGAATATGGCGACGAAGGGGCGGAGCGCAATGCACAGCCCTGCCACAAAGCGGCTCACGCCGAACGCGAACGGCTCGGGGTGGCGCGTCGTAACGATTTTTGGGGTGATTTCGCCGAAGAGCAGGAGCAGGATGGTCGCCACGGCGGTCGAGACGCTCAGCCCCGCAGGGCCGAACAGCCGCAGCGCGATGGAAGTCAGGATGACCGAGAGCGCGACGTTCACCAGCTCGTTCGCCACGAGCAGCGTGTTCAGCAGGCGCTCCTTGTGGTCAAGCAGCTTGCCCACGCGCGTTGCGCGCCTGTCGCCCTGCTCGCGCAAAAAATGCACGCGCAGTTTGTTCACGCCCAGGAACGCGCTTTCTGCCGCCGAAAAGAGCATGGACAGGACGACACATGCCGCGGCGGCAACCAGCAGGACGACGAAGGAATCGGACGGAGGTTGGGAATCATCCATGACTATTCACTGATGAATTCATATCGGCACTCATACTTGTAAAACCATTTGAATCACGCGGGGGTTACTCCACGGTAAACGTGCTCACGTCGGCACCGTCGCCCGCCTCCGCCGGTACGGGGGCATCCGCCTCTTCGCCCAGCAGCCCTTCGGCATGCGCGTCAATCATCTGCAACAGGCGCGCAATCTGCGGGGCCTGCTCGCTGTCGGGCGCGGCATCAATGGACTTTTGCAGATAGCCTTTAATCTGCTCGTAGTCGGGGTCGCCGACGCCCGCCAAAAAATAGCCCGCGTAGTAGTAGGCCTGCTGCCGCTCGTCCGGCGTGAGGTATTTGTTCTCCGCCGCCGCCGCAAACGCTTCCGTCATGCGCTCCGGGTCATTGTTGAGCGCGGCGTCGGTCGCCTGCGCGTCCGCGAGCGCGAGCGCGTATTTTCCGAGCAGCCCCGTCTTGTTCGTGGGGTCAAGCGCGAGCACCTGTTCGGCAAGCGGCGCGAGCAGGTAGGTCTGCCGCGGGTCTGCCAGTCCGTACAGGTCGTCAATGGCGCGCACCTTGTCCTCGTTGCTGCCCGTGCCGATTCTCTCGTAGACCGCGCGGAACGCGGCAATCGCCTCTCCCTCCTGCGCGATTTCGTCCCTGAACTCCTCCGCCGTCCTGAGCGTGTCGTCGTAGAACAGCGGCGTGATGGGGTAGCCCTCCTTGCTCAGCAGGAAGAAAGAGGGCGTTATCTCGATGCCGTACACGGTCGCCAGCTTCATGTTCGCTTCCAGCGCGGCGGCAATCGCCTCGTCCTCCGCCGACTGCTCGTACAGCCCGCTCGAAAAGTCGAGGTTGACCAGCACGTAGTCGCGCGTGATGTCCGCGATGAACGCCTCGCTGTCCAGCAGGCTGTCCTTGAGCATCCGGCTGAAATGGTCCTGGTCATCCGCGCTGAACAGCAGGATGATGTCCTTGCCGCTCTGGTGCGCGGCGATTTTCGCGTCGTCAAGGTTGTCGAGCCAGCGCGTCGCATCGACGGCCTTGGAAAGGTCGAGCCGCGGGGCGAACGCGGACTGCGGCGTCTTCTTGCACCCCGCGAGAGAAAGCACCGCAGCGAGCGCGGCGAACATCAGCATCTTCTTCATGGTCATCTCCTCATCCGCAGTAAAGCACGGACTCCTATAACTATAGCAGAATCGCGCGGGATATTCTACTCTGTTCGGCGCAATGGCGCGCGCGGCATGG
>JAFLSP010000101.1 GCA_022510885.1 Treponema sp.
AAAGCCCTTGCGCTTGCCCGCCCGCTCCGCTATACTGGCTGTATATTTATGTAACTGAGGTGCATATATATGCAGTTTTCTTTCATTGACGGCGGCGTGACGGCGGCGCGGGGCTTTACGGCGAACGGCGTTCTGAACGGAATCAAGCCGAGCCGCACCACGAACGACACCGCGCTCGTGTTCAGCGAGAAGCCGTGCAGCGCGGCGGGCGTGTTCACGCAGAACCGTGTGCAGGCCGAGTGCGTCAAGCTGACCAAGGCGCACGTCGCGGACGGCAGGGCGCAGGCGGTCATCGCGAACAGCGGGAACGCGAACGCCTGCACGGGCGCGCAGGGCTACGACGGCGCGCGGCGGGAGGCGGAGGAGGCCGCGCGGCGGCTGGGCATCGCGGCGGAGGACGTGCTCGTGCTGTCCACGGGCGTCATCGGTCAGCAGCTTCCCGTCCAGAAAATCATCGACGGCATGGATTCGCTCGCGGGCGGGCTTTCCAAGGAAGGACACGCGGCGGCGCGCGTGGCGATTATGACGACCGACACGCAGTACAAGGAAGCCGCGCTTGAGACGACGATTGGCGGCAAGACCGTGCGCCTGGGGACGATGGCGAAGGGCAGCGGCATGATTCACATCAACCTGGGGACGATGCTCGCCGTCATCACCACGGACTGCGCGATTTCTCCCGCCATGCTCGACAAGGCGCTGCGCCGCTCGGCGGCGGGCACGTACAACTGCGTCTCGATTGACGGCGACACCTCCACCAACGACTCGCTCATCATCCTGGCGAACGGCATGGCGGGGAACGCGGAGATTGCGGCGGAGGGCGCGGACTATGAGGCGTTCGTCGCCGCGCTTGACGCGCTCAACACCGTGATGGCGCGGAACATCGCCGCGGACGGCGAGGGCGCGAGCCGCCTGGTCACGTGCAACGTGGTCGGCGCGCGGACGGTGGAGGACGCGCGCGGGCTTGCCAAAACGGTCATCTCGTCAAATCTGGTGAAGGCGGCCTTCTTCGGCGCGGACGCGAACTGGGGGCGCATCCTCGACGCGATGGGCTACTCGCCCTTTTTCTTCACGCCCGAAAAGACGAGCGTGAGCTTCTTGAGCCGCGAGGGCGCGCGGCGTTTCTGTGCGGCGGGCGAGGCTTGCGGCGGCGCGGAGCATTCGGTGCGCGTGTTCGACCACGGCGTTCCGCTCGAATTCGACGAGGCGGCGGCAAAGAGCATCCTCAGCGAGGAGGCGGTGGACATCCTCGTGGAGCTTGAGGACGGCAGCGCGCGCGGCACGGCATGGGGCTGCGACCTGACCTATGACTACGTGAAAATCAACGGCGACTACCGGACATAGCGCGGGGAGGACATCATGTCGGAAGAAACTGACTTTCGGGAGAAAATCGACCCGCGCGTTGACAGCGTGCACTGGTCGGACGTGCTCGTGCAGGCGCTGCCCTATTTCCGCCACTGGGTCGGCAAGACGGTCGTCGTCAAGTACGGCGGCAACGCCATGCTCAACGAGGAGCTCAAGTCCGCGGTCATGGAGGACATCGTGCTCCTCAACACGATTGGCATCCGCGTGGTGCTGGTGCACGGCGGCGGGCCGGAAATCAACCGGATGCTTGAGCGCCTGGGCAAGGAGCCGAAGTTCGTGAACGGCCTGCGCTACACGGACGCGGAGACGATGGAAATCGTGCAGATGGTGCTCACGGGCAAGCTCAACAAGGACATCGTGGGCATCCTCCTCCGCGAGGGCGGCAAGGCGGTGGGGCTTTCGGGCGTGGACTCGGGGCTGCTGCGCGCGCGGAAAATCGGCACGGACGGCGCGGACTTGGGCTTCGTGGGCGAGGTGACGGCGGTGAACCCGGCGATTGTCGTCTCGCTGTTGGACGAGGGCTTCATTCCCGTCGTCTCCACGGTCGCGCTGGGCGAGGGCGGCGACGGCGCGCGCTACAACATCAACGCGGACACGGCGGCGGCGAAAATCGCGGTCGCGCTCCGGGCGGAGAAATTCGTGCAGCTCACGAACGTTCCCGGCGTGCTGCGCGATGTGGGCGACCCCAAGTCGCTCATCCAGCGCATCCACCTTGAGGACGTGCAGAAATACATTGACGACGGCACGATTGCGGGCGGCATGATTCCCAAAATCGAGTGCTGTATGCTGGCGCGGCAGGGCGGCGTCCCGCGCACGCACATCATCGACGGGCGCGTGCCGCACTCGCTGCTCATCGAGATGTTCAGCGACCGCGGCATCGGCACGATGATTTACTGAAAAAAAGTGAGGACGGATATGGCGAGCAAGAATGTGCTGAACAACTACGGGTCGTTCGGCGTGACCTTTGTGCGCGGCGAGGGCGCGCGGCTCTACGACGCGGACGGCAAGGAGTACATCGATTTTTTGGCGGGCATCGCGGTCAACTGCCTGGGCCACAGCTACCCGCCGCTGGTCAGGGCGATTGCGGAGCAGGCGGCGAAGCAAATCCACGTCTGCAACTATTTTACGAGCGACGTGGGCATCGCCTATGCCGACCACCTGCTTGCGGCGACGGGCTTTGACGGCGTGTTCTTCGGCAACAGCGGCGCGGAGGCGAACGAGGCGGCGATAAAGCTCGCGCGCAAGTACGGCTACCTGCACGGCGGCGAGAGGCGGCGCGCGGTCGTCACGCTCGCGCAGTCCTTCCACGGGCGCACGATGGCGACGCTCACGGCGACGGGGCAGGACAAGTTCCACCCCGACTGCTTCGCGCCCTACGTCCCGGAGTTCAGGACGATTGCGGCGAACGACTTTGGCGCGCTTGCGACCGCCTTCGACGACAGCGTTGCCGCCGTGCTCATCGAGTGCGTGCAGGGCGAGGGCGGCGTGAACGTGATTGACGGCGCGTGGGCGCGCGCGCTTGCGGAGGCGGCGCGGAACGCGGGCGCGCTCGTCATGGCGGACGAGGTGCAGACGGGCATGGGGCGCACGGGAACGCTGCTCGCCAGCGACGCGCTCGGCATCGAGCCCGACGTGGTGACGCTGGCGAAGGGCATTGCGGGCGGCGTTCCGATGGGCGCGTGCCTGTACCGCGGCCGGGCGAAGGACGTGTTCGCGGCGGGCGACCACCAGTCAACCTTCGGCGGCAACCCGCTTGCCTGCGCGGCGGCGGAGGTGGTGCTTTCCACCGTGAACGAGCCGTCCTTCCTTGCGGACGTGGTGAAGAAAGGCGACTACATCCGCGCGCAGATTGCGGGCTGGAACAGCCCGCTCGTGCGCGAAGTGCGCGGCAAAGGCTTGCTGATTGGCGTAGACCTGCATGACGGCGCGAGCGCGCTTGAGGTGGAAAAACGCCTGCTCGCGGCGGGGCTAGCCACCTCCACGGCGGGCAAGAACGTCCTGCGCATCGTGCCGCCGCTTGTCATCACGCAGGAAGAAACCGACAAAGGCCTGGAGATTTTGCGCTCAGTGCTTATGGCGTAATAGAACAGAAAAAGAGTGGACGAACTATGAAGCAGACAGTGTATGTTATCGGGCATCGCAACCCCGACACGGATTCCGTGGTGGCGGCGATTGCGTATGCGCGGCTCAAGAATTTGCAGGGACACGCGGAGTACGTGGCGGCCCGCGCGGGGCATCTTTCCCCGCAGACAGATTATATCCTCAAGCGGTTCAACGTGCCCAAGTCGCAGTATTTCCACGACTTGCAGCCGCGCGTTGAGTTCTATATGCCCGAGGGCACGGAGACGGTGCTTGAGGACAAGTCGGTGTGGAGCGCGGTGGAGAAGCTGCAGAAGAACGGCTGGCATTCCATGCCGGTGGTGGACGGCGAGGGGCGCTACAAGGCGCTGCTGCACTACAGCGGCTTCGCCAAGAACATCCTCGACATCCTGAACCCGGAGCGGCAGACGGCAATCATGACGAGCGTGGAGCTGATTCGCGAGACGCTTGACGCGCAGCCGCTGTGCGTGCGCGGCGACCGCGAGGTGTTCCGCGGGCTTGTCCTCGTGGCGGACGATTCGCTTGAGACCTTCAAGAAGATTTTTGAGTCGCACCTGTCCGAGAAGGTCATCGTCGTGACGGGCGACCGCGCCGACATCCAGGACTACTGCATCGAGAAAGGCGCGCGCGCCATGGTCATCGTCTCCTCGCTCGTGCCGACCAAGGACATCATCGCGAAGGCGGAGAAAAAGAAGGTCCCGGTGCTGCTCAGCTCCTACGACACGCTGTCCACGGTGCTGCTGACCACCTACTCCTCGCCCGTGGCGATTATGGCGGACAGCGGCGTGCCGGCGGTGCATAAGGGCGACAGCGTGAAGAAAATCAAGCCCGTCCTGCACGCAAGCCCGAGCCGCTCGCTCACGGTGGTGGACGACGACAACAGGGTGGTGGGCATGATTACCGAGAACGACCTGCTGCACGACGCGCTCGTGGAAATCGCGCTGGTTGACCACAACGAGGTGTCGCAGGCGGCGGAGGGCATCGAGAACTACACGATTCGCGAGATTATCGACCACCACCGCATCGGCACGGTCACGACGCGCACGCCGATTACCTTCATCAACAAGCCCGTCGGCTCGACCTCCACGATTGTGGCGAACCTGTACCGCGAGAACCACGTGTCCATTCCGCTTGAAATCGCGCAGATTCTGCTGTGCGGCATCCTGAGCGACACGCTGATTCTGCATTCGGCCACGACGACCGACATCGACCGCGAGACCGCCGACTACCTTTCGAGCATCACGGGGCTTGACGTGGCCGCGCTCGGGCAGGACGTGCTGAACGCGGGCAGCCACATCGGCACGCGCAGCGCGGCGGACGTCATCAGGCAGGACAAGAAGGAGTACCGCGACGAGCGCAACGTCTACACGGTGAGCCAGATTGAGGTGGACGGCACGGACGAGCTGCTCGCGCGCAAGCAGGAATTCCTGGACGAGCTGGAAATCACGCGCCGCTCGCACGGTGCGCTGTTCGCCGCGCTGCTCGTCACCGACATCACGCGCCTGAGCTCGCTCATGCTCGTCTCGGCGGACAAACGCTTCCTGCCGTACATAACGTTCCCCGCTCAGGAGGACAACGTGTACTTCCTCAAGGACGTGATGAGCCGCAAGAAGCAGCTCATTCCGCTGCTGAGCGAGCTGATTGAGCGGTACAACGGCTAGTGCCGCCGCGCGCTATTCCCAGCCGAAGGTCGCCGGCGGCTTGTTGGTGATGTCGTAGAAGATTGCGTCCACGTAGGGCAGCGCGGCAATCCGCGCGGCAATCTCGGCAAGCAGGTCCTGCGGCAGCGGCGCGAAGCGCGCGGTCATCACGTCCTCGCTGCACACGGGGCGCAGGACGAGGCTGCACCGCTGCGCGTCCGTCGCGTAGGGCAGGCATATCGTCAGGTGCTGGAAAATCTTGCCGTACCAGCCGCTCTGGTGCAGCGCGGTCAGCACGATGTCGTCCGCGTCGCGCGTCTGGTCGAGGCGGCGTTTGTCGCAGTAGCCTTCGCGCAGGGAAAAATCCTCGTCCCTTGCGCGCGGGTTCTGCCACAGTTTGATGACGCAGCGGTTGATGTGCCGCGCGCTGTTCGTCACCGCGCTTGAGGCGGCCTCCAGTTTCTCCCATTTTTTCGGCAGGTGATAGAAGCCGTTTTCCTCCGCGCGGAAGGTGAGCACGGCGGGGAAGCGGTAGGTGCGGAAGTCGCCCTGCACGCCCACGGAGCGCACGGGCAGCACGGAGCGGCGCAGCGTCTGCGTGCAGTGCGGGCAGAACTGCGTGAAAGTCACGGCATCAAGCTCCGCCTGCGCTTCCTGCATTTCTTCCCGGTCGCCCTCGCTGAGCCTGCCGCTTGAGCACAGCACGTTGATGCTCAGCCCCGGCCCGGGGAAGGGGTGGCGCATGACCAGCTCGTCGCTCAGCCCCAGTTTCTTGCCGATGACGCGCACTTCGTCCTTGTACAGGTCCTTGAGCGGCTCGATAATCAGCCCCTGTTCGAGCAGCGCCTGAATGCCGGCGACGCGGTTGTGGTGGGTCTTTATCGTCCGGCTGTTTTTCGTCCCGCCCGACTCGATGATGTCGGGGTAGAGCGTGCCCTGCGCGAGCAGCCACTGCGTCTCGTCCAGGTGCTGCCGCGCGACGACCTCATTGCGCACGGTGATGAAATGCTCGCCGACGGCCATGCGCTTTTCCTGCGGGTCGGTCAGCCCGCTGACGGCTTGCAGGAATCCCTCGCTCGCGTCCTCTACAATAAAATGGGAGAATCCGTGGGCGCGGTAGGCCTCCGCCACGCGCGCGCTCTCGTGCTTGCGCATGAAGCCGTTGTCGATGTGCAGGCCGAGCACGCGCTCCTGCCCGAGCGCCTTG
>JAFLSP010000102.1 GCA_022510885.1 Treponema sp.
AGAATCGGAATGGCAGCCGCCGTGCTGCTGGTTGGCGCACTGGTATTCGCGCAGGAGTCTGCCGACAAGGGTGCTTCCCCTAAGACGGGGGGGGGTATAAACGCAACCTGGGAATGGACTAGTATTCCGAAAGGGAAAATCGGCACGGACATGACCACGTTCAAGAAGCCCTATGAGATTCCCGCGACCTCGGGAAGCGGCGCGAAATTTGAGGTGGTCAGCGGAGCGGTGAAATTCAAGACCGAGAACGGCGTTACTGCGCTGTACCATGACAACAAAAGCTCTGCGACTTTTGACACCATCGAAAAGGACAAGAAATGCGAGTACGCCATCACCATCAGTGACGCGGCGACAATCGAGCTGACCGTTACCGGTAATGGCACGAAGGCGGCAAGCCGCATCGTCGTCGTAAAGAGCGGCGACGAGACCGTGCTTTCCGTCAACAATCTCAGCCAGGACGAGCCGGCAAAGACGCTCACCCTGGCGAACGCTCCGGCGGGAACGTACCGTGTGCTCGTGAACGGCGCGCGCATCATCAGCGTCAAGGCGCACAACTAATTCCTTTTCGCCAGAAAAAGGACATTGAACGGGGAATGCGGCCATAACACGGCTGCATTCCCTTTTTATGGCATATCATGCCGGCGCAGGCGACCTACCCCATATCTAGCGCGTGATATTGACCTGCGGCACTAAACGCGGTACAATGGAGCAGATTTTTCACTCGGAGCGTCCCATGCCGTATTCTGAACCGACTGACCTTGCCGTTATCGCTTGCCCGGGCGGCGCGACTTTTGCCGATGAAGTGATTACGCACCTGCGCCACATCTACAAGCACCGATTCACGCTCAAGAACGACGCGATTGCAAAGCAGTACAACCTTGACAAGGCGAAGCTGATTCAGGACATCAACCTCTCCAACGACATACAGACGAGCGACCTGCGCGTCCGCAGCAACACCGACAAGTACCGGCCGCCGCTGTTCAAAGTGAACACGCGCTTCACCTGGTTCGCCAACGGCGAGTTCAAGGCGGAGCTGCTCGACTGCGTGCGCGGCAAGGACGTGTTCATCTTCCAGGACGTGGAGAACCACGAGCCGGTCGCGATGAACGACGGCAAGAACACGGTCGTGCATTCGGTGAACGACCACGTGATGACGCTGCTCGTGACCGTTGACGCGGTGCGGCAGGCGGGCGCGCGGCAGATTACGCTCGTCGTCCCCGCCTTTCCCTACGCGCGCCAGCACAAGAAGAAGAGCCGCGAGGGGCTGACGGCGAGCCTTTTGAGCCACGTCTACGAGATGATGGGCGTGAACCGCGTGATTACGCTCGACATCCACTCGCGCGAAATCGTCAACGCATTCAACACGACGCACCTGGAGAACCTCCACGCCTCCTACCAGATTATCCGCGAGCTTGCCAAGCTCATCAGCCTGTCCGGGCCGGACAAGGAGGACCTGGTCGTGGTCTCCCCCGACTCCGGCGCGATTGACCGCAACAAATTCTACGCCTCCGGGCTGAAGGTGCCGCTCGCCATGATTTACAAGGAGCGCGACTACTCCATGGTCACGCAGGACGCGCAGCACTCAAACATCAAGAGCATCAAGCTGCTCGGCGACGTGTCGGGCAAGGTCGCTTTCCTCGCGGACGACATGCTCGGCACGGGCGGCACGCTGCTCAAGGCGATGGGCTTCCTCAAGGAGCTGGGCGCGACCAAGGTCATCGCCGCCATCTCGCTGCCCTTCTTCACGGGCAACGCCATCGAGCTGTTCGACCAGGCCTACAAGGACGGGCTGTTCTACCGCGTCATCGGCACGAACGCCGTCTACCACTCGGACTTGCAGGAAAAGGAATGGTTCGTCTCAACCAACGTGAGCGGGCTGTTCGCCAACGTCATCACGCGGCTGCACCACGACCAGAGCCTGAGCGACCTGCTCGACAACCGCACGATAATCGACAAACTGATTAAGAAAGAAGACTGACGGTCTGCCATGCGCGTCTACCACCTGCCGCCGCATCCGACTTGCCTCATCTTCGACATCGACAGCACGCTCTACACCTGCCCCGAGTACGCGCACGAGCAGATTGACAGCCAAATCCGCCACTTTGCCGACCTGCGCGGCATGACGCACGAGGCGGCGCGCGCGCTGATTGCGGAAGAACGCCGCGCCTACGCCGCCGCGCACGACGGGAAAAAAATCAGCCTCGGAAACCTGTTCACGCGCCTCGGCATCACGATAGAAGAAAGCATCGAGTGGCGCAAGACACTCTTCGACCCCGCCGATTTCCTGCGCCGGGACGAGCGGCTGATTGCCGCGCTCGCGGAATTGCAAAAACGCTTCCGCCTCGTGTGCGTGACAAACAACCCCGTCCTTCCCGCGCAGAAAACCCTGCGCGCGCTCGGCGTGGAAAGCCTTATCGAGCAGACCGTGGGGCTTGACACCTGCATGAAAAGCAAGCCCGCGCGCGAAATGCTGGAGCGCGCCGCGCTCGCCCCGTTCAGCGAGTGCGTCAGCATCGGCGACCGCTACGACATCGACCTCGCCCTGCCGCTTGAGCTGGGCATGGGAGCCATCCTCGTGAGCGGCGCGGAAGACGTGTACGAGCTGCCGGACATCCTATAAAACCGAAACCGCCCCGTTCGTCGCCTCGGACACCGCCCGCGCGAATGCCGCGCGCTCTTCCGCCGCCACGCTCCCCCGCAGCGTCACATCCTCACCAAACGACTCGCACACATCAAACAGCGACCAGTCCGCAAGGAGATGCCGCACCGCCGGATACGCGGCATAACTGCACGTGAGCGAGAACGCCGCTTTCTCCACCAGCGGCTCGAACGGCGCGGCGGCAAGCACTTTCTTCGCCGTATCGCCGTAGGCGCGCACCAAGCCGCCCGTTCCCAGCAGCGTGCCGCCGAACCAGCGCGTCACCGTGAGCAGCACGTTCGTCACGCCGCGCCCCTTCAGCACGTCAAGCACCGGCCGCCCTGCCGTGCCGCCCGGCTCGCCGTCGTCGCTCATCCCCATGATTTCGGCGTGCGCGCCCGCGATGAAGGCATGAACGACGTGCGTCGCGTCCGCATACTTCGCCTTCTGCGCCCGGATTTGCTCGCGCACCTCCGCCTGCCCCACAATCGGAAACACCTCGCCCAAAAAGCGCGAGCCTTTCACCAGGCACTCCGCCGCGGCTTCGGCACGGGGAACGAGCATCACTCGCCGTCCCGCGGCGGCTCGGCACCGTCGCCCGCCGCGCCGTCCGCGTCCTCCCCGCCCGCGAGCAGCGCAGCCGCCTCCGCAAGCACGACCGAATCCCCGTCCGGCACACGCACGTCAAGCGTCGGCGACACCGCGTCCGTGTACAGCACGGGAACGGCAAAATACATGCGCAGCAGCGCGGTATAGACGTTCACCAGATACACAAGATTGCACAGCGCGGAAACAAGCGACAGCCCGCCGCTTCCTGCCTCATTCGTCGCGGGAACGAACAAAACGGCGAGCAGCGCGACCGCCGCGAGCGCAAGATTACGCGCCCCCGCGCGCAGCGCAAGCCCCAGCAGCCGGAACCGCCGCCCGCGCATGAGCCGCGCGCTTTTTCCGAACAGCGAAAGCAGATTCCCCTCGGCGCGGTCATAATGCACGTAGAATATGAAGACAAAATGAATGCCCACGGCAACGAGCAGCAGCAGATACGCCGCGAGCATGACACCGACAAAGCGCACGCTCTTCCCCAGCGCCGCAAACTGCGCCATGCCGTCCGCAGGAAGCGCAAGCCCCAGCCGCGCCGAAAGCAGGTGCGACAGCACGGCAAAGGCGAAAGACAGCAGACAGACAGCCCCCGCGACCACCGCCGCAAGCGGGAGCGTCCGCCGCAGCGAGCGGAAGCCGTAGAACACGTAGCCGAGCGTCACGAACTCCCGCCGCACCATGCGCAGGATAAGCACCAAGAACCCGTACTGGAACAGCACCCACACGACGAGCGCGCAGAACACGAGCAGCAGCGCGAAAAACACATCGTTAAAAGCCCCCGCGCCGTGCGTAAGCAACATCAGAGAGGGAAGAAAAAAGCACATCATGCCGACCGTCTCGCACAGGAGCGTCAGGAAGAGCGCGAACAGCGCGTTCCCCCGGTTTGCCGCAAATACCTGGTTGAGCCGCGCGAAAAGCTGTTTGAACGAAGTCATAGGAGCATTGTAATACGAAATTTCCGCCGCGTCAAACGCCGCCGCACACCGACGACCGCCTTGCGCCGGGACCCGCCAGCGTTAGGCCGGCGCAAACAGCCGCGCCTCCGGCACGTCGTCCGTATCAAGCCGCTCGCAGGCGCGCGGACTCACCCGCATTCCGAGCGTCTTCAGCCCCTTTTCCGCAAAATCCTCCGCACGGAACGTCTCCTGCACCACCTTCGAGCGCGCTTTCTGCTCGTAGTGCAGCGTGAACGAGAAATCCTCCGCCGTAGAGACGTGCAGCACCTCCGCCCCGTCGGGCGCAAGGAAATAGTCGCGGTTCATAATCCACCCCTGGATGCGGCAGCGTTTTATGGAGACAATCTTAGTCGCCGGGTCGCGGAAAATCACCGTAAACAGCACCTGCGCCACGCTTTCCTTGTCGGCAACCTCGCAGAAACACAAATCCTTGTTGATGAACATCCGCTCCGGCACGTCGATGACGGCATACATCCCGTTCTTGCGCACGTACAGGATGCGGTCGTAGGGAGAGACCTTGCGCAGCTCCCTGCCGCCGCTCACGCTGATGCCGAGGTAGCCCTTCTCGTCGTAGCGCAGGCTCCGGTCGCGCTTCGCCACCTCCTTCACGTCCACGGCAGAAAAGCGCGTGATTTCCGTGCGCCGCTGCAATTCTCCCGCCGCAAATTTGCCGAGCATCGTCCCCAGGTACTCCACCGCGCATGCCGTCAGGTTTTTGAGCCTGCGCGCAATCTCCTTGAGCCGCGCGTTGATTTCCCGCACCTCCGCGCGGTTCTTGCTGATGTCATACAGCGAGATACGCCGAATCGGAATGGCGAGCAGCCGCTCGATGTCCTCCTTGACGAGCGGACGAATCAGTTCCGCCGCAAACGGCACGAAGCCGTCCGCGACCGCCTTGTACACCGCCTGCTGCGTCTTCATCTCCTCGATTCTCTTGTAGATGCGCTCCTCCACGAAGATGCGCTCCAGCGTGCGCAGGTGCAGCTTGTCCGTGAGCTGCCCGCGCTCGAATTCCAGCTCGTCCTTGATGATGAGCGTGAGCCGCCGCGCATAGTACGCGATTATCTCGCCCGCCGTCATTGCCACGGGCATATTGTCCTTTATCACGAGCATCTGGCAGGAAATCGACTTCTCGCAGTCCGTGTAGGCGTACAGCGAGTCAACCACGTCCCGCGCGTACACGCCGCGCGGCAGTTTTATCTCAATTTCGCAGTGGTCGGTGGAATGGTCGTCCACGGAGCTGATTTTAATCTTCCCCGCCCGGTATGCCGCGTCAATCGAGCCGAGCAAGGCTTCCGACGTGGTGTCCAGCGGCAGCTCGGTGATGACGATGCGCTTCTCGTCCGACACGTCGAACTTTGCCCGCGTGATGATTTTTCCGTTCCCGTCGTTGTAGCCGGACACGTCAATCAGCCCGCCCGTCGGCACGTCGGGATAGAGCGCGAACGGCTCGCCGCGCAGGCACTTGATTTCCGCCTCCAGCACCTCGCGGATGTTGTAGGGCAGGATTTTCGTGCTCATGCCCACCGCGATGCCCTCCGCGCCCATAATCAGCACGACGGGAATCTTTGCGCGGAAGACCTCCGGCTCGGTGCCGCGCCCGTCGTAGTTGGGAATGTAGCGCGTCACGTGCGGATTGGTCACGAAGAATTCCTTGGCGAGCGGGCTGATGCGGCACTCAATGTACCGCCCCGCCGAAGCCGCGTCGCCGGTGAACATGTTGCCGAAGTTCCCCTGCGTCTCAAGGAAGATGCTTTCCCACTTGCGCCGCGGCGACTGCTTCAGGAACAGTCCGCGGTTCGCCATCGTGACCACCGCGCCGTAAATGGAGGCGTCGCCGTGCGGATGGTAGCGCATCGTCTGCCCCACCACGTTCGCCACTTTCTGGAAGCGCCCGTCGTCCATCTCGAACAGCGTGTGCAGAATCCGCCGCTGCACCGGCTTCAGCCCGTCCTCCAGGTCGGGAATCGCCCGGTCGCGGATGACGTAACTCGCGTACTCAATGAAATTCCGGTCGAACAGATTTTTTACGAATGCCATGACTGCGCCTCCCCGCGC
>JAFLSP010000103.1 GCA_022510885.1 Treponema sp.
GGCGTTCGGCGCGTGGAGGTATTTGTATGGACATCAGGTATTCGACGGGGAAGGTTCCGTTCCGCACGATGACGACCGAGGAAATCCGCAAGGAGTTTTTGGTGAAGGACATTTTCATCAAGAACGACGTGAGCGCGGTCTACAGCCATATCGACCGCATCGTGACGCTGGGCGCGATGCCGGTTGACAGGAAAGTCAGCCTGGACAAGAACATCGACGCGATGAAGGACTTCGGCGTGGACTATTTCTTGCAGCGGCGCGAGCTGGGCATGATTAACATCGGCGGCGACGGCATCGTGGTGGCGGACGGCGTGACGTTCGAGGTGAGGCACTACGACGCGCTGTACCTTGGCGCGGGAACGAAAGAGGTGACGCTTGAGAGCAAGGACAAGAAGCATCCCGCCAAGTTCTACATGAACTCCACGCCGGCGCACTGCACGTACCCGAGCCGCATCATCACCTACGAGCAGGCGAACCACCTGCACATGGGAACGGCGGCGGAGAGCAACGACCGCACCATCAACCAGTACATCCATCCGTCCGTCTTGGAGACCTGCCAGCTTTCCATGGGCATGACGCACCTTGAGACCGGCTCGGTGTGGAACACGATGCCCGCGCACACGCACGAGCGGCGCATGGAGGTCTACTTCTACTTCGACTTCCCGGAGGACCAGGTGGTGTTCCACATCATGGGCGAGCCGCAGGAGACGCGCCACATCGTCATGCACAACGACGAGGCGGTCATCAACCCCAGCTGGAGCATCCACTCAGGCTGCGGCACGAGCAACTACACGTTCATCTGGAGCATGGGCGGCGAGAACCGCACCTACACCGACCAGGACTGGATTAAGACGCCCGACCTGCGCTAGCGAATCGGACGGCGTTTGCCGCGCGCCGCGCGGCAGTCGGTCGCATGTACTATTTTCTTGTCTCTGACCACGGGGGCAGCGGACGCGCCGTCCGCTTGTTCCCCAAAATCGAAAAAATCCTCAAGGAGCGCGGCATTCCGTACAAGTACTGGAAGTCGCCGTCCGGCGAGCGCGCGGCGGAAATCGTGCGCGAGGTGTGCGCCTCGGGCGACGATGACGCGCGGCTCGTGGTGATGGGCGGCGACGGCACGGTGAACGCGGTGCTGAACGGCATCACCGACTTTGGCGCGCTCAAGCTGGGGCTGATTCCCACGGGCAGCGGCAACGACTTTGCGCGCGCGCTCGGCGTGACCAAGCGATACCGGCGGACGCTCGAAAAAATCCTTGCCGCGGACGGGACGCGCACGATTGATGTGGGGCGGGTCACGGCGGAGGACGGCACGACGCGGGTGTTCGGCATCAGCACGGGAATGGGCATGGACGCGATAATCGGACGCAAGGCGGACGAGGCCGCGTACAAGCACGTGCTGAACAAACTGCGGCTCGGTACGCTCATCTACGTGTTCGCGGCGGTCAGCACGCTCGCGCACCTGAAAAGCACCGGCGTGACCGTCCGCGTTGACGGCGGCGAGCCGTTCCGCCTGGACGACGTGTTCTACCTTGCCTGCATGAACTGCCCGACCGAGGGCGGCGGCATTCCGATGGCACCGGGCGCGGCGTGCGACGACGGCCTGCTGACGGTGGGCGTGGCGCGCGGCGTGAAGGGGCTGATGGGATTCGTGCTCTTTCCGCTCATCTGCGCGGGCGTGCAGAACCGCCTCAGGTATTTCAGCACGCTGACGTGCCGGACGCTCGAAATACGGTGCGACGAGGCGCAGACCTGCCATTACGACGGCGAAGCCCTGGGCGAGAACGCATCGCTCAGCGTGGAAATTCTCCCGCAAAAGCTGCATATTTTGGCATAAAAACGGCTGATTTTCGGCAGTTTTTGCGAAAAATATCGAGAATTCGCAGAAATCATGCTGAAAACGGGCGAAAACTGCGCGAATTCAGCGGAAAAATGGGAAAATTCGCCGCGAATTGCGGGAAATCGGCCGCACAATCACCAAAAATCGCAAAAAATGACGGAAAAACGCCCGAAGTCGCCTGAATTTTTCTGTTTTTTGTTGACATACTGCGGATAAAACGGTATACCTAATCATGTAATCATCAAAGGCGATGGGAACACGGTTTTGCGTGGCAGAACGGCGTTTCCGTCGCCTTTATTTTTGTGAATCGTGGCGGAAGTCACGGAGGAGACGGTATGAGTGAGTCGATTCCCGAGCTGTTCGGGAGCATGGTGTTCAACGACAGCGTGATGCGGCAGCGGCTGCCCAAAGAGACGTACAAGTCGCTCAAAAAGACGATGAGCGACGGCACCCCGCTTGAGCTGGGCGTGGCGAACGTGATTGCGAACGCCATGAAAGACTGGGCGATTGAGAAGGGCTGCACGCACTACACGCACTGGTTCCAGCCGCTCACGGGCGTTACGGCGGAAAAGCACGAGTCGTTCATCAATCCCACGAGCGACGGCGGCGTGATTATGGAATTCAGCGGCAAGGAGCTGATTAAGGACGAGCCGGACGCTTCGTCGTTCCCGTCGGGCGGACTGCGCGCCACGTTTGAGGCGCGCGGCTACACGGCATGGGACCCGACCAGCTACGCTTTCGTCAAGGAAGGCACGCTCTGCATTCCGACGGCGTTCTGCTCGTACACGGGCGAGGCGCTGGACAAGAAAATCCCGCTGCTGCGCTCAATGGAGGCCATCAACAAGCACGCCTTGCGCATCCTGCGGCTGTTCGGCAACACCACGGCAAAGCGCGTCACGACGAGCGTCGGCCCGGAGCAGGAATATTTCCTCGTGGACAAGGAGCTGTACGCCAAGCGCAAGGACCTGATGTTCTGCAAGCGCACCCTGTTCGGCACGCTGCCGCCAAAAGGCCAGGAGATGGAGGACCACTACTACGGCACGATTCAGCCGCGCATCGTGGAATACATGCACGACCTTGACCGGGAGCTGTGGAAATTCGGCATTCTGAGCAAGACCAAGCACAACGAGGTCGCGCCCGCGCAGCACGAGATGGCGCCGATTTACACCAGCTCGAACCTGGCGACCGACCAGAACCAGCTGACGATGGAAATCATGAAGAAGGTCGCGCTCCGGCACGGGCTGTACTGCCTGCTGAGCGAGAAGCCCTTTGCCGGCGTGAACGGCAGCGGCAAGCACAACAACTGGTCGATGAGCACGGACGAGGGCGTGAACCTGCTCGACCCGGGCGACACGCCGCGCGAGAACGCGCAGTTCCTGCTCGTGCTTGCGGCGGTCATCAAGGGCGTGGACGAATTCCAGGACCTGCTGCGCGCGAGCGTCGCCTCCGCGGGCAACGACCACCGCCTGGGCGCGAACGAGGCGCCGCCGGCGATTATCTCCATCTTCCTGGGCGAGGAGTTGCAGGCAGTGCTCGACTCGATTGAGCAGGGCATTCCCTACGGCGGGCGCGTGAAGCAGCAGATGGAAGTGGGCGTGACGGTCCTGCCGAAAATCCCCAGGGACACGACCGACCGCAACCGCACCTCGCCTTTCGCCTTTACGGGCAACAAGTTCGAGTTCCGCTCGGTCGGCTCGGCGCTGTCAATCTCCGGCCCGAACGTCGTGCTGAACACGGTGATTGCCAAGGAGCTGGACGACTTCGCCACCGAGCTTGAGGGCGCGGCCGACTTCAACACCGCGCTCACGGAGCTTATCCGCCGCACGATTAGCGAGCACAAGCGGATAATCTTCAACGGCAACGGCTACGACGAGAAGTGGGTGCGCGAGGCCGAGTCGCGCGGGCTGCTGAACCTGCGCACGCTGCCTGACGCGATGGAGCATTATCTCGACAAGAAGAACATCGACCTGTACACCAAGTACGGCGTGTACACCAAGAGCGAGATGAAGAGCCACCACGCGGTCAAGCTGGAGAAGTATTCCAAGATTCTGAACATCGAGGTGAACACGATGCTCGACATGATTCACAAGGATATTCTCCCGGCGGCGTACCGCTGCATGAGCGACGCGGCGGAGACCGCGCTCAGGGTGAAGCAGGTGGCGAAGGGCGCGAAATGCGCGGCGGAGTCATGGCTCGTCAAGGAGATGAGCGAGCGGACGGACGCGCTTGCGGCGGAGGCGGACAAACTCGCCCGCCTGCACGAGAAGGCCGTCAAAATCAGCGACGAGGCGAAGCAGGCGCGGTTCTACGCGGACGAAATCCTCCCGCAGATGGCGGCGGCGCGCGCCGCGGCGGACGCGATTGAGCCGCTGCTCGGCGAGGCGTACAAGCCCTATCCGTCTTATGCGGACTTGCTGTTCCGGGTGTAGTGCAGTAACGTAATACTATTATAGAACGATTTTTCGTGAACAATGGCGTTCGCGGGCACGGGTCATCTCGTAGTGCATCTATGGGTCGTGCCTTGCGGACGCCTTTTTATTTCGGCATGTTGGAGGTAGAACATGGACATTGCTGAATCGCTGGCTTCCCTGAACACGGAAATCTGGGGAGTCTGGTTCCTGGCGGGCGCGGCGCTGGTCTTCTGGATGCAGGCGGGCTTTGCCATGGTGGAGGCGGGATTTACCCGTGCGAAGAACACGGGCAACATCATCATGAAAAACCTCATGGACTTCTGCATCGGCACGGTCATGTGGTTTCTGATTGGCGCGAGCCTCATGCTCAGCTACACCGACCCGGCGACGGGCGAGGTGAGCCGCGGCATCTGGAGCGTGCTCGGAAAGCCGGGCTTCTCCGTGTTCAGCGAGTACGCCACGTTCGACTTCTCGGGCTTCGTGTTCAACCTGGTCTTCTGCGCGACCACGGCGACCATCGTCTCGGGCGCGATGGCGGAGCGCACCAAGTTCAGCACGTACTGCATCTACTCGGCGGTCATCTCGGGCATCATCTACCCGATTGAGGCGCACTGGACCTGGGGCGGCGGCTTCCTTGCGCAGTGGGGCTTCCACGACTACGCGGGCAGCGCGTGCATCCACATGGTGGGCGGCGTGTGCGCGCTCATCGGCGCGGCAATGCTCGGCCCGCGCCTGGGCAAATTCGTGCGCGACAAGTCCGGCAAGATTACGGGCACGCGCGGCTTTCCCGGGCACAACATCGCGATGGGCGCGCTCGGCGTGTTCATCCTGTGGCTGGGCTGGTACGGCTTCAACGGCGCGGCGGCAACCGACCTGCCCACGCTCGGCTCGATTTTCCTGACGACGACGGTCGCGCCTGCCGTGGCGACGGTGGTCGCGCTCGCCTTCACCTGGATTAAGTACGGCAAGAGCGACGTTTCGATGTGCCTGAACGCATCGCTCGCGGGGCTTGTCGCGATTACCGCCCCCTGCGACGTGGCGGACTGCGCGGGCGCGGCGGTCATCGGCGCGGTCTCCGGGCTGCTCGTCATCTTCGGCGTGTGGCTCATGGACTACAAACTGCACGTTGACGACCCCGTGGGCGCGGTGGCGGTTCACCTGATGAACGGCCTGTGGGGAACGATTGCGGTCGGGCTGTTCGCCACCAAGAGCGCGCCGGGCTTTGCGCTCGCGGAAATCGGCGAGGGCGTGTTCTACGGCGGCGGCGCGGGGCAGCTCGTCAAGCAGCTCGGCGGCATGGGCATCATCCTGCTGTGGACGGCGGTGACGATGACGCTCGTCTTCTTCCTGCTCAAAAAGACGGTCGGCCTGCGCGTGACGGCGGAAGAGGAAATCCTCGGCCTTGACAAGCTGGAGCACGGCCTTGACTCAAGCTACGCGGGCTTTGCCATTCCCTACACGGCGGAGGAAGTGGCGGAGGCGAAGGAAGCGGGCGTCGCGCTGCCGGCGGAGGAGGCGATACCCGTGCTGCGCTCGTCGCGCGTGGACGGCAAGCTGTCCCAGGTGACGATAGTCACGCGGCGGGAGCGCTTCGACACGCTCAAGCGCGCGCTGAACGGCATCGGCATTACGGGCATGACCGTGACCAACGTGATGGGCTGCGGCCATCAGAAAGGCGCGGGCGAACTGTACCGCGGCGCGCCCGTGGACATCACCGTGCTGCCCAAAGTCAAGGTGGAGGTGGTGGTGAGCAAAATCCCCGTGGACCTGGTGATTGCCACCGCCCGCGTCGCGCTCTACACCGGCCACATCGGCGACGGCAAGATTTTCGTGCAGGACGTTGCCGACGTGGTGAAAGTGCGCACCGGCGAAAGCGGCTACGACGCGCTCCAGGACGAGGAGTAGCGACGGCGCGCCGCATGACATCGGTCTGTACGCTGCGCGTCGCGCAGCGTTTGCCCCTGCTTGTCCCTTACTGCAAGCAGGGGCGTTTTTTT
>JAFLSP010000104.1 GCA_022510885.1 Treponema sp.
AAAACCCGCGTTATCCCCTAAAATTCCCCCATGTTCAGCTGGAAAAAATGCGCCTGCCCCACCTGCGCCAAGAGCGCGGTCTCGGACTTTGACGCGGACGGACACATCATCGAAGGCGAGTTCTGCCTCATGCACGCCCCCGACCCCGAGGCCATCACGCGCAGGGTCTACGACTACATCAACCGCACGGACAAAATCATCGCCCTCAACGCGAGCGGCATCGTGTTCACCAACGCAAGGGACTTCCAGCTGACGGGAAAGCGGCTCTTCGGCTGCAACTTCTCGCAGTGCGTGTTCCGGGGGCTGCACACGCGCGGCTTCCGCACCCGCATGTGCACCTTTGACTTCGCCGTGTTCATCGACTGCGACCTGCTCGGCAGCAACGTGCAGTTCACCTCGTTCGCGGGCGCGAAGTTCAGCCACGTGCTGCTCACGGGCAGCGACATGATATACAACAACTTCACCGGGCTGGAGTCCTTCCAGTCCTCCTTCGACGACTCCGACCTCTACAACTCGCGCTTCATACGGGCGCGGCTCATCGACACGTCCATCCGCAACTGCAACATCAAGAAGACCGTCTTCCGCGAGATTGAGCAGCAGAACCTCTCGCTCAAGCTGTCCAACACGAACGAGGCGATTTTCGACGAGCGCGGCAGCGCGCTGTTCACGGGCATGAAGGAGCTGGACAACCCCGTGGGGGCGCGCGTATGAGAATCTACCTCCACATGAACGTCGATTCCTTCACCAACACCTACCTGGTGGCGGACGAGGAGAGCCGGTGCGCGCTCATCATCGACCCGGGAAAGCCGACCAGCGACGTGCTCAAGCAGATTGAGATAGGGGACTACAGGCTCTGCGCCCTGCTCATCACGCACAACCACGCGGAGAACACGCGCGGGATTGCCACGCTCAAGCGGATTTACGACCTGCCCGTCTACGCGGCGGCAAACGACATAGCGAGCAGCGCGGAGACGACGATACAGGGCGACGGCGTGCTGAGGTTCGGCGGCATCACGGTGGGCTACTTCTCCGTCCCCGGGCACACGACGGACTCGCTCGTCTACAAAATCGGCTCGGCGCTGTTCACGGGCGACGTCATCAGCGCGGGGGAAATCGGCGAGACGACCAGCCGCCCCGCAAGGGACCTGCTGTGCCGCGGCATCCGCGCCAAGATTTTCTGCCAGAGCGACGACTGCGTGATTATGGCGGGGCGCGGCCCGCTCACCTCCGTGGGCGCGGAAAAACGCTTCAACATGGCGGCGTGCCAGACGCCGCCGCGCGAAAGCCCGTTCAGCGGCTTATGAGCCACGCCCTGCCCGCCGCGAGGTTCCAGCGGTCGCGCACGTACTCATCCAGCAGCATGGAGGCGGACACGAAGCCCTCCGCCCCCGTCGCGATAACGTAGTCGGCGAGCGGCTTCACCTGCGTCTGCGAGTGCTGCCCGCGCGCCTTGCCCACAAAGTAGCCCGCGATTGCCTCGACCGGCCGCTCAAGCATGTACGCCATAAACTCGTTCTTCATCAGGTAGTCGTCGCTCACGTCGTAGCCGAGCGAGGGCGTGACCTGGAAGTAGCGCGTGAGGTAGGCGAGCGCCTGCGGGTCAATCGTGTAGTACACGGAGGCGACCACGTTGCGGAACTCCTCGTCGCAGAAGAAGATGCCGTGCCAGCCCTCGTGCGCGAGGAGCTGGCGGCGCAGCTCGGGCGGCGACTCCTGCGAGATGGAGATGACCGCGCCGCTTCCCGCGCCCACCGAGCCGTCCGCGTTCTGCACGAGCACGCCGTTGCGCAGCAGTATCTCGCAGAGCAGCCGCTCCCGCTGGTTGAGCGGGAACTGCGCGGCCCGCGCCGCCTCGAAGAAGTCCGCCAGGGACTCGGCGCGGTAGTCGTGGGCGTTGTAGCCGTGCTTGCCCGCAAGGAAGCTGTCGCTCATCAGCCTGCCGCGGTAGCCGTTCTTCTCCACGAAATAGGCGAGGCGGCGGAAGAAGTCGTCCTGCACCGCGTAGTCGCGCGTGTCGAAGAGCAGCACGCCGGGAAAGCGGTCCCAGGCGAACAGCTCGTAGTCGCCCCCGCGCCACGCGCTCCGCGGCCAGCCGACAATCAGCCCGGGGTCGGTGCGGACAGGGGCGAGGGCGCTGCGCGTCCCCGCGCTGAACGAGAGCAGCCCCGGGTCGCTCGCGCGCATGAGCAGCGCGGCGACCTTCACCTCGTTCTCGTCAACCGTCACGGACGAAAAGGGCGACCTGAGCGCGGCGCAGGGCATGACCACGCCCTCGCCGTCGGGACGCACGGTCAGCTGCTCGCCGCCCACCGTCAGCCGGACGGGGGCGCGGTCGTGCTCCGCGTCGGTCGCGCGGAAATGCAGCTCAATCTGCGGCAGCAGCGACTGCGCGCTTGCCGTCGCGTTGAGCGCGAGCGGCGCGCCCGTGAAGTCCGTCCGAAAGTACGGCTTCGCAATCGTCCCGCCGTTGGGCGCGAAGGCGAAGAGCGGCACGTCCGAGCGGAAGTCGAAGCCCACCTGCGCCGGAACGACCCGCGCCGAAAGCACCTTGCAGCGCGCGGGGCTTTTCACGTAGAAGCCCGCCGGGAGCGGCGACGACTTGCCCAGGCAGAGCGCGACCGAAAAGGACAGCCGCACGAACTGCGAGAAGTCCGCCGAGACCTGCGCGCGCGAGGCGCGGCCGGGGGCAAGCCCGAACGACGAGAAGTCCTCCGCGTACAGGAAGCCGATGCCCCCCTGCCCCGCCTCCTTCTGGCTCCTGACCGCGACCGTCACCTGCACGGCGGCATCGCCGTTCGCGGCGACGTAGGCCCGCAGGCCCTGCACCTGCGCCTCCGAGAACGCGAAGCACTGCATCCCCTCCGCCGTGAACGACGAGACCGCCTCCGGCGCCGCGCCGGGAATCTCCAGGGAAAAGGACGCGGGACGCGAGCAGGAAACGCACAGCGCGCCGAGCATTATTGAAAGGAACACGTTTTTTGTCATTGCCGAATCCTCGCAGCGCGCCGCTCCGGGCAGCGCCGCACCGTCATACTACACTTTTTTTTGCACTTGCGCTATAGTCTTGGTGATGGACGCGCGGACCGAGACGGTGATTATCCCCCACCCCAACGAACAGGCGACGCTCGCGGCGGCGCAGCGGCGGCTGCTGTGCGCCTTGCAGGAGCAGGCCGACGGCGCGCTCTGGATTCCCCTCTACCCGCCCTACCTGCGCGGGCTTCCCGAAGACGCCGCCGTGACCTCCTGCGTGCTGACGCGCCTGCGCGCGGACGGCGAGCGCATCGTGCTTGACGCGGAGGCCGCCACGCCGGCGGGAACGCTCCGCCTCACGCTCCCGCTCGCCCTGCGGCTCGCGACGAAATCCCCCGCGCAGGACGGCGCGGCGCAGACGACGCTCCCCCGCACCGACGGCGCGCTTCCCCTGCGCCTGCCCGTATTCCGCATTGCGCGGGTGACCTTCACGCAGACGGGGGCGCGCACGGACTGGACGGTGGACGAGAGCAGGTGGGTGAAGGCGAAACCGCACGGAGCAGGAGCGGAACGCGACGCATGACAGCACGACCACACGGATGACAGGACAAGACATACACGCTGTTATTAAGTATAATGGAATTCGCTAAGCGGGCAGATTGTGATAGAAGAAATAATCAAAAAAACAGGCTTATACATCGATTCTATGCCAAAAGGCGAGCGCAAGAAGTGCGGGCAATTCTTCACGAGCATGGAAACGGCGCGATACATGGCGGGGATGTTTTCTATTCCGAAGCAGGATACAATCAGCATTCTGGACGCAGGAGCAGGCTCCGGAATACTCTCATGCGCGATGATAGAGCGGCTGGATTCTGTAGACGGTGTGGAAGAAATCGAAATCACCTGCTACGAGACCGATGCCAACGTCCTCCCGCTGCTGAAAGAAAACATGCAGTATGCCCAAAATCATTCCAGAAAAAAAGTCAGCATATCAATCATCACGGAAAACTATATAACCAGTCAGTATCTGGATTTCAACAATATGCTGGGTGGAAATCCGGCCCCAAAGAAATATGATTTTGCAATCGGCAACCCGCCGTACATGAAGATTCCCAAGGCCGCGCCGGAAGCGGCGGCAATGCCGAAAGTATGCCACGGCGCGCCAAACCTGTATTTTCTTTTCGCCGCGATGGGACTGTTCAACTTGAAAGACGACGGCGAGCTGGTGTACATCATTCCGCGCTCATGGACATCGGGCGCCTATTTCAGCCGGTTCAGGAAGTATTTTCTTTCGGAAGGAAAGCTCGCTCATATCCATTTATTCGGCAGCAGGAACAAAGTCTTTGATAACGAAGACGTCCTGCAGGAAACGATAATCGTAAAAGCCATAAAGACGAAAGTCCGCCCCGAGACTGTAAGCATAACATCAACGGACACGAACAAAGATTTTAGCAGCGGCCGTTCCCTGTCAGTGCCGTATGATTTGGTGGTATCAGGGAACGATTTGTATGTGTTTTTGGTAACCAGCAAGGATGAGGTCGCCTCACTGAAAAAACTGCGCAGATGGAGCAAGACATTGCCGGACATCGGCCTGCGAATGAAAACCGGTCTTACGGTGGATTTCAGGAACTGGGACAGCATCAGGGACGAGACGGAGGAGGGAGCGATTCCGCTGTTCTATTCGTGGCACATAAAGCAGGGCGAAGTGCATTTCCCGATGCAGAAAGAGCACGAGTACATGGTCACGGAGCAAAAGAGCCTGATGCAGGACAACCGAAACTACCTGTTCGTAAAGCGGTTCACCGCGAAAGAAGAGCCGCGCAGACTCCAGTGCGGCGTGTACCTCGCAAAGAATTTCCCGCGCTATTCCAAAATCAGCACACAGAACAAAATAAACTTTATCGAGGGACTGCTCGCGGAGATGTCGGACTGTCTGGTATATGGACTGTACGTCCTGTTCAACTCATCGCTGTACGATGCCTATTACCGAATGCTGAACGGCTCGACGCAGGTCAATTCCACGGAAATCAACGCGATGCCCGTACCCGATTTGGAGACCATACAGGAAATGGGCAGAAAAATCATGCGGAGCAAAGACATGTCGGAAAAAAACTGCGACATGATACTGGAGGCTTACTGTGGCTAGCATAGAAGAAGCGCGGGAAATACTGAAAAACATGGGAATGCCAAAAGCACAGCAAGCCGATATATGCTGCTATGCCCTGCTTGCGATGGCGGGCATCAGACCGAACATGAAATGGAGCGAGGCGACAAACGGGTGGACTCGCATCCATGATATGATTCAGTTTTCCAATGCACAATATGGAAGCACATACGCGGAAAACAGCCGAGAGACATTCCGGAAGCAGGCATTGCACCACTTTAGGAGGGCGGCTTTTGCAGAGGACAATGGGACTGCCACAAACAGCCCGAACTATAGATACAGACTGACCGATGAGGCGGTTGCCCTGCTGAGGAGCTATCAGAGCGCGCACTGGGACGATGCGCTTTCACTGTTCATAGAGCACCATGCCAGATTGATAGATGTATATGCTTCCAAAAAGAAAATGACCATGATGCCGGTACAGATTAACGGCGCAAAGTTTGTGTTTTCTCCCGGGAAGCATAATGAATTGCAGAAAGCAATTATCGAAGAATTCGCACCAAGGTTCGCTCCGTATTCGGAATGCCTGTATGTCGGTGACACTGTCGAGAAAGATTTGGTCAAAAACGTCGCGAAGCTAACAGAACTTGGATTTGAAATCACGCTTCACGACAAAATGCCGGATATCGTTCTGTACCGTGAGGACAAAAACTGGATTTATTTCGTGGAATCCGTAACCTCGGTCGGACCGATGGACGCAAAACGCATCCTTGAAATAGCAGAGATGACAAAGGACGTTTCTGCCGGGAAAATTTTTGTTACGGCGTTCCTGGACTTCAGGACATACAAAAAATTTTCTGAGAGTCTGGCATGGGAAACGGAAGTGTGGATTGCGGAGATGCCCGAACACATGATACACCTGAACGGAGACAAGTTCCTGGGACCGCGATAGAAATACAGAGCGGAAGCAAAGACTTCCGAAAGTATATCAGGGCGCAAAACGAAAGCCACCGTCTCTGCGAAACGGCGGCATAAAATCAATGCGGCAATTCCTGCGCGACGCCGCGCCACGTCCCCTACTGCAACACCCCGCTGCCGCGCTGCATGGCGGTCAGGCCGGTCTTCACCAGCTCGATGATG
>JAFLSP010000105.1 GCA_022510885.1 Treponema sp.
TTGGACAAAACAGTTCGGCTTGTAAAAATTCCGACGTGGGTATAAAATAGATAAAAAGGCGTTGGTATGGCAGTGCGTTCCGCAATGAAGAACGGATTTATAGTGCTTTCCGCACAGGGCGGTGCGGAAAAAATGGTATCATCTTTAAAGGTGCATGAGTACGCGGCACAATGGCTGCGTGCCCTTGCCGAAAAAAAAGACGCTGTACCCGCGCAGTTGCCTTTCCTCGACGTACAGCAACTGCGCGTTCTCAGCTCGCTCAAGGGAGAGTTGCTTGGTGCGCACGACCGCGAGAGCGTGGTGCGGGTGCTGGCGCGGTACCTGCCGCAAATCGGCATCAAGACGGCGGCAGTGTTCGTGCAGGAGCAGGCGCGCATCATGTATGTGGGCGGATTTTTCGGCGGCACTTTGGACGTGTCGTCTCTGCCGCTTTCCGCGCAACGCATCTTTCCCCCGCAGTTGGACGCGCATCTCAAAAAAGGCATCTATTATGTGTGTCCGTTTTCTCTCGGCGAGGACAGGTTCGGCTACGCGCTGTTTTCCCATGCTGATATGGATGAAGCCGTGTACCGCGACATAGCGTGTACCGTGGGGAACGCCATGCAGACCGTACATCTTATGGATGAGCTCATGGCGGCAAAAACTGCCGCAGAACGCGCCATGTGCGAGAAAAACGAATTCTTTGCCAACGCGGGCGGCGACCTCTGCGACCCGCTTGCCGACCTGTCGGCAAAAATTACGCAAATGGAAGCGAACGTTGAGAACGGCATCCTTGACGCAGACATCTTAAGTGAACAGCTGCTGTTCTTAAAGTCTCAGGTTGCGGCACAACTGGAAAAGACGGAGACGCTCGTGGAGCTTTCGCGCGTGCAGATGGAAGACGTGCCCATGGACAAAAAACTGTTTGCCGTGGCAAGCGTCCTGCCGTCTGAAATCGCGCACCGTGCCGACGGTATGCCGCTGCTCTTTGGCGACGTTGCGCGCATAGAAAAAACCGTGCGCATTTTCTTGGAGCGGAGCGGCAATGCCGTTACGGTGCGCGCAGAGGCAGACGGCGTGCATCTCTCATTCGATTCCGTGCGGTTCGATTGGAAAAGCCCCGCGCTCCTGCTTGCCGAAAAAAACATCCTTTTGCAGTACGGCAGCGTGTACAAAGCGGATTTTTCGGCAACGGTTGTGCTGCCGTATCCCAACCTTGCGGGGCTGCCTCCGCTCAAGCCCGGCGTGTTGCCGCAGCGCATTTACGCGCTTTCTCCCGTGGATGCGGAGACAATGCTTTCGTTGCCTGTAGGGCCGATTCCCCCTGCGGTGGCGCAGGCGCGGCATACCGAAGAACCGGTCATGCTCTATTGGAATCCGGCGAACACCGGTGTGGACATGAGCGTGAAGTTCTATGCGTTCCGCCACGACGAGACGCTTGCCCGCGCCCCCCTGTTGTGCTACGACCGTTCGCTTGAGGGACAGACTTTTCTTACGGCACTGAAACAGCAGGTGAATGCGCAGCGCAAGGCGGCCGTGCTGTTCGTGAATGCGCGGCGCGTCCGCTACGGCACTTGGGCAACCGACGAGAACGCCGTGTCCGTTTCTTCTATCGCTGACATTGATGCCGTGCTTGAGGAAGTGACTCCCGCGCTTATCGTGTTTGAGTCTGTGGACGAAACGGGCATCAAGCGCATTCGCGCAAACCCGCGCACCGTGCTCGTTCCCGTGCTTGTCATTGCGCGCGATGTCGTTACCGATGCCGACGTGGACGTGCTGTGCGCACAGCCGCGCACCCTGCTGTGCAACTACGGCGTGGTGGATTCTGAGCCGTTCAGCGCACGTATAATGGAAATCCTGCATGGCGATGACCTCATGCCCTCGCACACGGGCGCGCTCGTCAAGAAGGCTATCCTCTATTTAAACAAAAACTGCTCCCATCAAATCGTCCGCTGGAAACTCGCCGACACCGTGCACGTGAGCGAAGACTATCTGACACGGGTATTCCATAAAGAGCTTGGGTTGTCCCTGTGGGAATACTTAAATAGGTACAGACTGCACCTTGCGGAACGAATGCTGATGGAGACCAACGCGACCGTCACCGAGATTGCCGAGTATATCGGCTATCAAGACCATGCGTATTTCTGCCGCGTGTTCAAAAAGGCGTTCGGCGTGTCGCCGGGCAAGATTAGGGCAAAACAGAACATTTAAAGTGCGGTTTTGTCCAATAAGATGTAAACAGTTTACAAACATTTCGGTATATCATAGACACTGAGGTTAGATATGAACGAAACACAAACTACAGTTCTTAAGGCTCCCAAAAAGGACCTTTGGAAGGACATCAAACGGCACTTTTCGGTCTATGCTCTGCTCATCATTCCGTTAGTGTATTATACCGTTCTTAAATACGGTCCGATTGTCAACGGTCAGATTGCGTTTAAGGATTTCTCGCCGATTGATGGTGTGTGGGGAAGTAAGTGGATAGGCTTCGGCAACTTCATGGCCTTCTTCAAGTCATTCTATTTTGGCGAGCTGCTCCGCAATACCGTGTTGTACAGTTTGGCAAAACTGGTGCTTTCCGTGCCGTTGTCCGTCATCTTGGCGGTCGCCCTGTACGAGTGTACGCGCAACGTCCTGCGTCGCGTGGTGCAGACCATGGTGTATCTGCCGCACTTCCTTTCTTGGGTTATCATGTACGGTATCCTGCTTGCCCTGCTTGCGCCGGGTGACGGTATCGTGAACGACCTCATTGAGTTCATTGCGGGCAAGGATGCGCGCTTTGACTTCTTGACCCAAACCAAATCATTCCCGGTTATCGTCGTGCTTTCCGACGCATGGAAAGAGATGGGTTGGGCGGCTATCGTCTTTATCGCCGCGCTGATGGGCATTGACGGCACCTTGTTCGAGGCCGCCATGGTCGAAGGCGCAAGTGCGGTGCAGCGCGTGTGGTACATCACCATTCCGTCAATCAAGCCGGTTATCGTTACGGTCGTTCTGCTCAAACTGGGCACGATTTTGGACGCGGGCTTTAACCAGATGTTCATGCTGTATTCAGTTCCTGTCTACTCGGTCGCGGATATTATCGATACCTGGGTGTACCGCCAAGGCTTGTTGCAGTTCCAGTTCGCGCTTGCTACGGCAGTGGGTATCTTCAAAGGCGTTATCGGGTTCTTGTTGGTTCGTATTTCTAACACGGTCGTCAAAAAACTGACCGACTCGTCACTGATATAAGAGGTAAAACAATGGAAAAACCTAAGACTGTTAAACTGACGGCAGGCGACCGCACATTCTATATACTGGTTGATGCGTTCCTCGTCTTTGTGTTCATTATCGTCCTTATTCCGATGTGGAGTACGGTTGCGCAGTCATTCCGTCCGAACGGATATATGCATTCCTATTTGGAAGCGATGTTCCGTCCGTGGGAATGGCGGCTCGGCGCGTATCGGTCATTGTTGGGCAACGCGGGCTTTATCACCGCGTTTTGGAACTCGCTCAAGATTTTGTTCTTTGGCGTGGCGACGGCGTTGGCGCTGACCGTTCCGCTTGCCTATTGTATGTCCGTGCAGGATTTGCCGGGACGCAAGCTGCTCAACTGGTACGTGCTTATCCCGTACCTGTTCAACATCGGCTTGATTCCGACATACTTGGTCGTGACGAACCTTGGCTTTACCGACCACTTGGCGTCGGTCTTTATCCCGGGCGCGGTCGGCACGTACAACTGTCTGATTATGCGCGGCTTCTTTGAGGGCATTCCCGAATCGCTCAAAGAGTCGGCGCGCATTGACGGCGCGGCGGAATGGTATGTGCTGATTGCCATTATCCTGCCCTTGTCAAAGCCGATATTGATGTCCATCGGTCTGTTCTACGGCGTGAACTTCTGGAACGACTTTATGCACCCGTTGCTGTACATTCAGAACTCATACTTGCAGCCCTTGCCCATCCTGTTGCGCAACATCCTGCTTGGTGCGTCCATGAGCGAAGTGGTGGAGGCGACGGCATTTGCGGACGCGCCGGTTGAGGCAATCAAGGCGGCTTCGGTCTTCCTTTCTGCCATTCCGATGGTTATCGCCTATCCGTTCATTCAGAAATACTTCACCAAGGGTACGATGCTTGGTGCGGTGAAGGGCTGATACGGTTATTTTGGTAACGATTTGACCGAATGATGCGCAGTGATTGCGTGTCATTCGGTTGATTGTACGTGCGTGGCGGTAACAAAACGCACCATATTTTTAATTCATTTGCTTTTCATATAGGGGGAAAAGAATGAAACATCAGTGGAAGAATTTGGCGCTTGCCGCTTTTATTCTTGCTATCACAACATTTGCCGTTACGACATTCGGTTGTAGTGGCAAAACAGGGAGCAAGGGCAAGACGGTTGACATTGAGCTGTGGTACGGCGCGGCGGTTACGGAAGCAGGTCCGCCGCCGGCAGACTGGGTAGCATACCAGATTATCCGTGAAAAGCTCGGTATCAATCTGATTGCGACGGCGCTTCCCTCATCAGAAACCGACCAGTTGCAGAAAATCAACGCGGCGGGTGCGGCGCGCTCATTGCCGGACATCTTTATGTGCGGCGAGCAGGCATTCAAGCTGCTTTCTCAGCAGAAACTGCTTGCGGAAGTGGACGATATGTATGCGATGATGCCCAACCGCTCAAAGCTGATGTACGACAAGGACTCACGCACGTTTACGACAATCAACGGCAAGTCATACGGTTTGGCACAGCCGGGTTCAATTGCCCGCAACGAGGGCGTTGTTATCCGCAAGGACTGGCTTGACCGGCTTGGTCTGAGCATTCCTAAGACAACCGACGAATACTTTGCGGTTATGGAAGCCTTTACCAAGCGCGACCCGGACGGCAACGGCAAGGACGATACCTACGGTTTTGGCGCGTTCTTGGAGACCAAGCCGATGAGCGAAGGCTTGGGCGTTCGCTTTGACCCCTTCTTCGGTGCCTATGGCGTTGCCGGTACGTGGAATCTGACGGCAAAGGGTGCGGGTCTGAACATCAGGAAGCCCGAATACTTTGACGCGATGACTTACGTGAAGAGTATTGTTGATGCAAAAATCATCGACCCGAACTGGCTTGCGTACAAGAAGGACGACTTCCGCGCCGCATGGAAGCAGGGCCGCTACGGCATCTTCCGCGAGCAGAATGCCGCGTTGCACCTCCAGTCAAACTATCTTCCGTTCGACAACAACTTCCCGGACGGCGACCTCATTGTTATCGACCCGCCGGTCGGTCCGAACGGACAGTCTTCTACGGGTGTCTACGAGCAGTCATACCGCATTTACTGCCTTTCTGCGCAACGCGCGAACGAAAAGGTTAAGGTTAACGGACAGCAGTATACCAAGAAGCAGAAGATTGCCGAACTGCTTGAGTGGATGTCTTCTGACGAAGGCTACTATCTGCTCGGCTACGGTGTTGAGGGCGTGAACTACGTAAAAGACCCGAAAACGGGTGCGCCTACCGAGGAAGGTCTGCCCGACCCGAAGTTGGCATGGACAAAGTCTTCTGTGCAGCCGCTTACACAGTTGCGCAACATGGTGTACTACAACGGTGATGCGGAGCTTGCAACGCGCTACGGTCCGTATGTAACGGAGAAGTCTCACAAAGAGATTAGCCCGCTCAAGACATTGCGCGAGATGCAGGCAACTCCGTGGACGGCATGCAATGGCGTTGCGAAACTTAAGCAGCCCACTGCTGACATCGAGCGTTTCTACAACCAGGGTATTTCAGAGTTCTTGACCGGCAAGCGTCCGCTTACCAAGGATGCATGGAATGCATGGCTTGAAGAATTTGACCGGGTTGGCGGCAAGGCTTGGGAAGACGAATGTCTCCAGATTGCCCGTACCGAGGGCATCCTCAAATAGTTTGAGGCTTTATTTGTAGCGATTTGACCACACAGTGTTCTGCACTGTGTGGTCAATTGTGAGCGCGTGGCGGCAACAAAGCGCGTTATATACACCACTCTATCATTTTCACCTAAGGAGGGAAAAATGAAAAATCTGTTGAAGAATTTGGCGCTTGCCGCCTGTATTCTCGTCATTGCGGCTCCCGCTTTTGCGGCAAAGAAAAAGTGGGCGTTGAACAAGGACGGCACGGCTGACATTGAGCTGTGGTATGGTGCAGCGGTTACAGAAGCAGGCCCCCCCCCTGTTGATTGGGT
>JAFLSP010000106.1 GCA_022510885.1 Treponema sp.
GCAGAGAACGCCTCAGTCAAAGCGGTAGCGGCCGTCCTTGTCCACCACGACCCAGCGGATGGGGTTGGGCGTGCCGCCCGTGGCGCGGTCGGGGCTGCGGGCAAAATAGGTCTGGTAGGCGGCGAGCACCTGCGCGGGGGTGACGGCCTGAATCTGCTCGGTGCGGCGCAGGTACGCGGTGGGGTCGCCGTACTGCTGGAGCGAGCTGACCACGTTGCCCGCCACGCCCGCCGTGTCCTGCGCGGTGGAGAATACCGTCGTGATGTACTTGTTCTTGTACTGGTCGAGCCGCTGCGCCACGCCCTCCTCGTCGGGGAAGGAGTCGATTGCCTCGTAGATGTGCCGCAGCAGGTCATCGGGCTTGCTCGCGCGGTAGACGGAAATCACGCCGAACAGCCGCCTGCCGCCGATGATGCCCGTGCCCGCGCTGTAGACCGCGCCGTATTTTTCGCGCACCTGCGCGAACAGCGCGTCCTCAACGAACATCGAGGCGAGCGCGTAGGGAACGTAGGCCGCGCTGTCGGCACGGTCGGGGCAGGCGTAGTAGCCGAAGGCGTAGCCGGAATCGCCCGCCTGCTCAAGCCGCTTGTAGACGGTCGCGCCGCGCACCGCAAGCGCGGGAACGTCGGGCCGCTCATAGTCGCCTGCGGGAATCGCGCCGAACGCCGCCTCAAGCCTTTCGGCAATCGCCTTCCGCCGCCCCGCAGACAGGTCGCCCACCACCACGAAGGAGAGCCGCCGCGCGTCGAGCAGGGTCTGGTAATGCAGCCTCACGTCGTCGAGCGTAATCGCGCGCAGCGAGTCCTGCGTGGGGGTGGGCTGCGAGGCATAGGGATGCCCCGCAAAGGCGGCGGCGCGCGTGGTGACGCCGAGCAGCCCGCTCGGGTCGGTCATCGTGCGCTGCACGTCCTCGGCGTACTCGGCCATCACCTTGACGAAATCCTCCTCGCCGAGCAGCGGGCTCAGCACGCTGTCCGCAAAGATGTCGAGCACGCCGTCCGCGTATGTTTCGATGCAGCGGAAGCCGTACACCGAATAGTCGTAGCCCGCGCTGGCGGAGATGCTGAACGACTGCTCGTAGCGCAGCCGCTGAATCTCGGCGTAGGAATACCGCTCGCTGCCGTACTGAAGCATCTCAAGCGTCACGTCCTCAAGCCCGCTTTTTTCGGGGGGGACGAGGGTCGCGCCGCCGTCGATGACCATGCGCAGCACGCACAGCCTGCCCGAGCCGTTCTGCTTGAAGACCACGGGAATGCCGTTGGAGAGCGTCTCGGTCGAAAAATCCCCCGCGTTCGACTCATAGTACGATGCCGCCGCCCCGCCCGACGCGCAGGAGACCGCAAGCAGCGCGATGATGGCGATGCCGATGAATGCGCATTTCCTCATAATCACTCCTTCCACCAGAACGCATTGTCCGCGGTGATTTCCTCGTAGCCGGCCGCGTCAAACGCCGCCTTGTTCCGCGCGTACACGGCGGGGCTGACGAACACGACGAACATGCCGTTTTTGCCCGCGATATAGTTCTCCACAAAGGCGCGCACGTCCGCCGCCGTCACGTCCTGCATCTTCTTGTCATAGGACTGGGCGTAGGCAAGGCCGCTCGTCGCCCACACGCCCGAAAGCGCGCGCAGGTAGCCTTCCGCCGTCTCCGCCGCGTAGGCCTCGGCATCCTCCAGCTGATGCTTCGCCTCGCGCAGGAGCCGCTCGCCCGCGAAATCCCCGCCCGTGAACAGCGCGGTGCCTTCGCCCTGCACGAGCGAGAGCCAGCGTTCCGCCTTGTCCACGGCAGCCCCGTCGTTCCGCATGACCGACGACAGCGAGATGATGCCGCTCGCGCGCTCGGTGGCATAGTAGCCGCCGATGTAGTCGGGGTCGGGAATGGAGAGCGTCTCGTCGGCAAGCAGCAGCGACTTGTACGCGCCGTCGGGCTTGCGCAGGAGCTGCCCCCACATGTCCGCGCCGTAGGTGTCCGCCGCGTCCGTCTCGCCGTCCGGCCCGCGCAGGTAATAGCCCACCTGCACGAAGCCGTCGCCCGTGCGCGCGTCGCCGTACACGAACTTGCGCGTTCCGCTGAACGGCGTTTTGGTCGGCGGCGGCGCGAAGGGCACGGACTGCGTTTTCCCCCAGTCGCCGTAAATCTCCCTGACCATGCGCAGGATGTCGCCGTGCTTCACGTCGCCGCCCACGAAGACCGCCGCGTTGTTCGGCACGTAGTACGTCCGCTGGATGTCGCGCATCTGCTCGACCGTCGCGCCGCGCACAATCTCCCGCGTTCCGCTTGAGTCGCGCCGCCACGGGGAGGCGGCAAAGAGGTGCTTGTTGAGCGCGGCAAGGAAAATCCGCCCCGGGTTCGTCTCGTTCCCCGTGATTTCGGAGACGACCACCTCCTTTTCGTTCGCGAATTCCTGCTCCTCCATGAGCGGCGTGCGCACCGCATACGACCAGAACTCCAGCCCGGCGCGCGCCTGCGCCGCAGGCACGGTAAAATAGTAGCTCACCGCGTCCACCGCCGTAAAGCCGTTCCAGTCGCTCACGCCCATCTCGTTGAGCGCGGCCGTCGTCGCCGCCTGGTCGGGATACTTCGCGTTCCCCTTGAACATCATGTGCTCGTACAGGTGGAACAGCCCCGCCGTCTCCTGCGTCTGCGAGACCGCGCCCGTGCGCACCGTCAGCATGATGAAGGCGAGCGGCGCGGCGTTGTTCTCCATGACGAACAGCTCAAGCCCGTTGCCCAGCGTGTCGTGATACAGCCCCGGCGCGGCCGGCTTCTTCGCGGCAGCGGGCAGGGCAAGCGCGAGCAGCACGAAGGCCGCCGCGCACAGCCGATGTTTCCGATTCATGCTCCCGATTATAGCACATCGCGGGAAACAAAAAAAGGTCGCCGCGTGCAACGCACGGGCGACCAAAAGGAGAGGAGGATGTAGAAAAAACCGCCACGCGCGACGCGCATTGACAAGTCTACAAGGTGATTGCGAACGCACCACAACGCCGCGCGTCTGCAATCATATACTAAACAGCGGTCTCGCCGTTCCGTTACAAAAAAACGCGCCGCTACGCCTGGTTGACCGCGCTCACCACCGCCTCGATGCCCGCGCGCCCCACGTTGCTCGACGTTCCCACGCCCCACAGCTGCCGTCCGTCCGCCGTGGTAATCTGCACGTAGGCGACCGCGCTCGTGTTCGAGCCCTGCCCCACGCTGTGCTCGTGGAACGCCGTGATGTTGAACTTCGGCGCGGGCGTGGTCGAGAGCGCGGCGACAAAGCCGTCGAGCGGGCCGTTCCCCTTGCCGCCCACGGAACGCTGCTCCCCGTTCCAGGTGATGACGGCGCGCACCGCAACCTGCTCGCCGCCGCCGGACGCGCCCTCCACGTGCGTCTGCGCCAGGTCAATGATAGCGAGCGGGGACTTCTTTTCAACCCACTGCGCCCTGAACAAGTCCAGAATCTCCTCGGGCTGCAGCTCGCGCTGCGCCTTGTCGCTCGCCGCCTTCACCAGGTCGCCGACCGCCGGCTGCATCGCCTTGGGAATGGCGTAGCCGTAGTTGTGCTCCAAAATGAACGACGCGCCGCCCTTGCCGCTCTGGCTGTTGATTCGGATGATGCCCTCGTACTGCCGCCCGATGTCGTGCGGGTCAATCAGCAGGTAGGGCACGTCCCACACCGCGTCCGGCTCCATGCCCGCGCGCGCCGCGAACCCCTTGGCGATTGCGTCCTGATGCCCGCCCGAGAGCGCGGTGTAGGCAAGCCCGCCCGCGTAGGGCGTGCGCGGCGGAATGTCCATCTTGGTGTATTCCATGTAGCTGTCGGCGATGTCGGGCAGACTGCGCAAATCAAGCTCCGGGTCAACGCCCTGGCTGAACATGTTGAGCGCGACCGTCACGATGTCGAGGTTGCCCGTGCGCTCGCCGTTGCCGAACAGACAGCCCTCCACGCGGTCCGCGCCCGCAAGCAGACCGAGCTCGCAGGAGGCGACGCCGCTTCCCCGGTCGTTGTGGCAGTGCGTCGAGATAATCACGCCCTCGCGGCAGGGAATGTGCGCCGCAAAATACTCGATTTGGTCCGCATAGACGTTCGCCGTGGCGCATTCCACCGTGGTGGGCAGGTTGAAGATAATCTTGCGCTCCTTGTCGTAGCCCCACTCCGCGCCCACCGCCGCGCAGATTTCCACCGCGTAGTCAATCTCCGTCATCGAAAAGCTCTCGGGCGAATACTCAAGGCGGATGCGCGCGCGCTCCTCGGCGGACAGGTCATTCATGCAGTCCTTGATGCAGCGCACGCCGTCAACCGCAATCCTGATGATTTCTTCCTTTGACTTGCCGAAGGTGTACTTGCGCTGCGCGGGCGAGGTCGAGTTGTAGATATGGAAGATGACGCTCGGCGCGCCTTTGATGGATTCCATCGTCCTGCGCACCAGCTTCTCGCGCGCCTGGCAGAGCACCTGAATCGTCACGTCGTCGGGAATGCGCCGCTCCTCAATCAGCCGCCGGATAAACGCGAACTCGGTGTCGCTCGCGGACGGAAAGCCCACCTCGATTTCCTTGAAGCCGATTCTCACGAGCAGGTCGAAGAACGCCAGCTTGGTCTCGATGCCCATCGGGTCGATGAGCGCCTGGTTCCCGTCGCGCAAATCCACCGAGCACCATATCGGCGCGCGCGTTATCGCGTTGTCCGGCCATTTCCGCCGCTCAAGCGGCACTGCTGCCGCCGGACGGTATTTCTGTGCGTTCATGTGTGCTTTCATCGCAATCTCCTAATAAAAAAGACCTGCCGCCAGCGCAACAGGTCTTGCTGTGTCCAAGTATGCTTACACCGCTACCATCTGCTTTGGCTGTCCGAGAAACGAGGCACAAGTAGTAGCAGCGTTGAAAACTTCATGCATGCAGTATGCACCTTTGCGGCAGTAAAGTCAAGAGCGCGCGGAAAACCTCCTGCTTGGACAAATCCCCGCAATATCCTATACTGTCAGAACCAAGCGGGCACAGCCGCAGAACCTATGAGCCAGAGCAACGCGACCGAAAACCAGACGCACATGGCAGAGAGCAAAGCCTTCCTGACCACGCAAATCATCACCTACCTCGGGAACAAGCGCGCCCTGCTCGGGAACATAGAGCGCGAGGTTGAGGCGATACACCGGGAACTCGGAAAAGAAAAACTCGTCTGCGCCGACCTCTTCTCCGGCTCGGGCATCGTCGCGCGCATGATGAAGCGGCACGCCTCGCTCCTCATCGCGAACGATTTGGAGACCTATTCCCGCGTCATCAACAGCTGCTACCTTGCGAACAAAGCGGACTATCCCGCGGACACCTGCGCGAGCCTCCGTGCCGAAATCGAGCGGCAGTGCGCGGAACGCAAGCGGAGCGGCATCATCACCGCGCACTACGCCCCCGCGGACGACGGGAACATCCGGCCGGGCGAGCGCGCATTCTACACGCACGAGAACGCCCTGCGCATCGACACCTACCGGACGCTCATTGACGAAATCGTGACGGACGAGCGGCTAAAAAGATTCTTCCTCGCCCCGCTCATAACGGAAGCGTCAGTCCACGTGAACACGAGCGGAGTCTTCAAGGGCTTCTACAAGGACAAGCGCACCGGCATCGGCTGCTTCGGCGCGGCGGGAAAGAACGCGCTCACGCGGATATGCGGGAACATCACGCTGAAAGAGCCGGTGCTCAGCAACTTCAGCGCGCGGCTTGCGCTGCACCAGGAGGACGCGGTCGCGCTCGCCACGGAACTGCGCGGCATCGACGTCGCCTACATCGACCCGCCCTACAACCAGCACCCCTACGGCTCAAACTACTTCATGCTCAACCTGATTCTGAAAAACCGGCTTGACGTCGCGGTCAGCCCGGTCAGCGGCATCACGCAGGACTGGAACCGCTCCGCCTTCAACAGCCCCCGCACCGCCCTCTCCGCGCTGGAAGAAATCATCGCCTCGCTCGACACCGCATACGCGCTCGTCTCCTACAACTCCGAAGGCTTCATCGCGTTTGCGGACATGGTCGCCATGCTCAGGAAGTACGGCACCGTCAGGGCGGCGGAAATCCCCTACACCGCATTCCGCGGCAGCCGCAACCTGGGGGAACGCCCCCTGCACGTCTCGGAGTACCTTTTTGT
>JAFLSP010000107.1 GCA_022510885.1 Treponema sp.
AATATCGGTTTAGTTCATCGCCCTCTCAAGGCGGAGAGACGGGTTCGACTCCCGTAGGAGCTAGGTCTTTCTTCTTTTTCTGTACGTTGTTGCCATGAGAAATCCGTGTCGTGTTCTGTTCGGTCTCTTCTTTGCGGCGCTCGCGCTGTGCGCCTCGTGCCGGCGTTCGGGCGTGGTGGCGTCGGTCGGCGAGGAGCGGCTGTTCGCGCTCAAGTACGGCAGTTTTGAGGACGAGCTTGACCTGTTCAGCCTGTCGCGGGCGGGCGCGGTGCGCACGTACATGGCGATGCGCGACGGCTTTTTCTATATCGCCAACGGCGAGGCGCGGAAAATCATGGAGCTGAACTCCTACGGCGACCTGCTCACGCTGTACTACAACGACGAGGCGGGCGGCGCGCCGTCCTTTGCGAGCGACAACGCGGAGAACGCTACCCGGAAGGCGGTGGCGTACCCGTTCAGCACGCTCGGGCCGATTGCGGTGGACGGGCGCAAGTACCTGTACGCCGTGGACACGCTGCCCCCCGAGCGGCACGAGACGGACGAGAAGGAGCGGCTTGCGCTGCGCTCCGTCGTGCTGCGCTTTGCCGCCGACGGCTCGTTCGTGGACTACCTGGGGCAGCAGGGGCCGGGCGGCACGCCGTTCCCGTTCGTGCGCGCGCTCTATGCCACGGCCGCCAACGAGCTGGTGGCGGTCTGCGTCACGAACGGCGGCTTTGCGGTCTACTGGTTCGGCGAGGACGGTTTTTTGCGCTACAGCGTTCCCGTCACGGCGGCGGCTGTTCCCAATCCGTACAAAGAGGGCGCGGAGGATGCGGTCTATGTCTCCGTGGAGAACGTCGTCCCCGACCTGCTTGCGCACCGGCTCTACCTGAAAGTCGATTATTTTGCCAACACGCTCGACCCCGCGCTCAAGGTGCAGTCCGGCGTGGAGTACCAGCACACGCTGCTGTACCCGCTTGACTTGGACACGGGACGGTACGACGCGCCGCTTGAGATTCCCGCCTACGAGGACACGGTGTCCGAGGGGCTGGGCACGGAATCCCGCCAGCTGCCCTACGACTTTTTGGGCGTGACCGAGAGCGGCTGGTTTTTCTTTTCCGTTCCCACGGAGCGGGGCTTTGCGGTGCAGATGGTGCAGCCGAACGGGCAGCGCATCCTGCGGCGGACGCTCGGCGTGAACCACGGCGACATCCTGTACTACGCGATGCATCTTGACGAGGAGGGCATCCTGAGCGCGCTGTTCGTCAAGCGGGACGAGGCGGAAGTGGACTGGTGGCGCACGGACAGCCTTATCGATGCGTTCCTGAAAAACTAGCGGGGGGCTTGCGATGGATTTTTCGGAGATTGACGAGGGGCATCCGGAGGGCGAGGATGCGATGGTCTTCCATTATAACCGCGCGCGCCGTCTTGCCCACGCGCCGAAAATCGTGCAGGACTACTACAGCGGCAGGATGCACGTTGGTCCCCGGGGGATTTTCAAGTCGCTCGTCGCCACGCGCGCCAACCGCTGCATGCTGTTCTCGGTCGTCATCTGCGCGGCGGCGCTGGTGTTCATGTGGCATTTCGGGCCGCGCAAGGACCGCGGCACCGTCCACGCCGTTCCCGTCGCGCTGACGGCGTTCTCGTACATGGACACGGTGTACACCGACCTCGCGCTCGACGACGCGACGGCAAAGTACGACGAGCGGCAGCCGGTTCCCGTCTCCGCGGAATTCTCGTTCTTCAACACGGACGGGCAGCTGGTGCGGAGCGAGAAAATCAGTGCCAAATATGACGGAACGCAGCAAAAACTGGCGACAACGCTGACGGATTATGATATACTGGAGGTGCGTGTCGCGTTCCGCATTGCGGACGAGGAGGGGGCGCTTTCCGCAAAGGTCTCGCGCCGCTAGGCGGGGGAAGGGGGATACCGTATGTTGCAGTTTTATTTTTTGGCGGTTCTGCTCAACGTGGTGGCGGGGCTGATTTTGGTCTATGCCGAGGATTACGTCAAGGGCACGCCGCTCGCGGCGGGCGGCGATGGCTTGGACGACCTGGACGAGGCGGCGGAGCCTGCCGCCGAGGGCAAAAAGCCGTTCGCGCGCGATTCGTTCATGAACGACGGGCTGTTCCGGCTCGTCATCGGCGTTCTCGCGGTCTTTTCGGGCGTGCTGCTGCTCCTCTCGCCCATTCAGAACGACACGCCCGTGGTGGGCGACCTCGTTCCCGCGCTCGCCTGTATCCTCGGCGGCGCGGCGCTGCTCCTTGAGTTCTACGCGAACAAGCTTTCTACGGAAATCGCCCTGCCGTTCTTCTTGCAGAGCGTGCTGGTGACGGGGCGGCGGTATCTCGGCGTGTTCTGCATCGTCGCGGGGGTCGTGCACTTCGTGTTCCCGCGCGTCATGCTGCTGTAGGGGGCGGGGATGGCTCGCACTTCAATCGCGTGCATCGTCTTTGACGGCAAGAAGGTGCTGATTGCGCACCGCAAGGCGACGGGGCAGATGGGAAACCGCTGGGAATTCCCCGGCGGCAAGGTGGAGGACGGCGAGGACGAGCGGGAGGGGCTTGTCCGCGAGTTTGCGGAGGAATTCGGCGTGACGGTGCGCGCAGGCGAGCTGATTGCGTCGGCGCAGTTCAAGCACAACGGCGAGGTGCGCGACCTGCATGCCTACCGCGTCTTCGTGCCGCACAACGGCATGGAAGAGAAGTATGCGCTCACCGAGCACACCGAGTACCGCTGGGCGGAGATGGCGGAAATCCCCGAGCTTCCCTTTGTGGACAGCGATATGCTCATCTATCCGCAGGTGGTCAAGTACCTTGCGGGCATCCTCCCCGACGAAGAGCCGAAGAAGCGATGAGGCGTTTTCTGTGCGCGCTTGCGCTGTGCGCGGGGCTGTGTTCCTGCGTCCGGCAGAATGTTCCCGTGCAGTTCGACCGTTCCGACCCGCTCGCGCTTAATCCCGAAATCCGCTGGGCGGTCGTCACCGACCCGTATGCGGCGTGCTACGCGGACGCGGGCTACGGCGCGGCGGTCGCGGGGCATTTCCGCAGGGGCGCAATCCTGCAAATCATCGGGGAGCGCACGGTCGGCGGCGACAACGGGCGCGAGACGTGGTATGCCTTTGAGGAGGGCTGGCTTCCGCAGGGCGCGGTCGCCGTCTACGCGAACAAGATGCGCGCGCAGACGGCGGTAAAGGAACTGGGAGTCCGTTAGCGCGCCGCGCCGCGCGTTTCGTGTATCGTCCGCGCGGCTTCTGCCAGGGTGCAGGTGCGCTGTTCGCGCGTCGTCAGGTCCTTGAGCGTCAGCGTGTCCGCGTTCGCCTCGTCCGTGCCGATGAGAATGCCCCACCGTATGCCCTTTGCCTCCGCGACGGCGTACTGCTGCGCGAGTTTCTTCGCGTCGGGAAAGACTTCCACGCTGATTCCTTGTTCGCGCAGCGCGCGTGCGACGCTCTGGTAGTGGATGGCGAGGCTGCCGTCAAGGCAGAAAATCTCCGCGTCAAGGTAGCTGCCCTTGCGCGCGGTCTTTCCCAGCTGCGCAAGGCCTGCAATCAGGCGGTCAAGTCCGATGGACGCGCCCACGCCGGGCACTTTGTTCTTCATGTACAGTCCCGCCAGGTTGTCGTAGCGGCCGCCGGAGCAGACCGAGCCGATGGACGGCAGGTCGTTCAGGAAGGTCTCGTAGACGATGCCGGTGTAGTAGTCAAGCCCGCGCGTGATGGAGGGGTCGAGCACGTAGGTCGCCGCGATGCCGGCGGCCTCCATCATGGCGCGGATGTCGCGCAGCCGCCGCGTGTCGTCCGCCGCGCCGCCCGCCATTTCTTCCATGAGGGCGAGCGTGCCGTCGAAGTCCGCGCCGCCCTCTATGTAGGCGAGGATGCGCCCGGCGGTCTCCGCGCTCCCCGTGCAGGCGGTCAGCTCCGCGCGCACCTCGTCGGTGCCGACCTTGGCGAGCTTATCGACGGTACGCAGGATGTCCTCGCTCTTTTCCGCGGTGCCGAGCCGCGCGAGGAAGCGGTTGAAGATGCCGCGGTGGTTGACGCGAATCGTGACGTTCTCCGCGCCGACGGCGGCGAGCGCGCTTTTCATCACGTGCAGGATTTCGAAGTCCGCCGCCGCGCTGTCCGAGCCGACCGTATCGATGTCGCACTGGACGAACTCGCGGTAGCGTCCCGCCTGCGGCTTCTCCCCGCGCCACACCTTGGCGATGTGGTAGCGCTTGAAGGGGAAATACAGCTCGCTCTCGTGCTCCGCGGTGAAGCGCGCGAAAGGGATGGTCAGGTCGAAGCGCATCGCCACGTTGCGGCCGCCCTTGTCCTCAAAGCGGAAGACCTGCTTCTCGGTCTCGCCGTTGCTCTTGCGCAGCAGGATGTCCGTGTATTCGAGGACGGGCGTGTCAATCGGCACGAAGCCGAACGAGCGGTACACCCGCGTGATTTTCTCCGTCAGGTCGGCGCGCTCGATTTCCGCATCCGGCAGGAAATCCCTGAATCCTTTGAGAACTCTCGGTTGAATCAACTGTGCCATAGCGATATACTAGCAGAAAAAGGGGATTTGGACAATGTTGTTGGCGATAGACATCGGGAACACGAACGTGGTGGCGGCGCTCTTTGCGGCGGACGGAGACGTGACGCGCACGGCGGAGGTGCTGCACGAGTGGCGCATCAGCACGGACGCGCGGCGCACGGGCGACGAGTACCACGCGCTGTTCGCGATGATGCTCCGCGCCGCCGGCATCGACACGAAGCGCATCCGGCGCGTGGCGGTCAGTTCGGTCGTGCCCGCGCTGGTGGGGACCTTCATCACGGTCTCGCGCGCGCTCACGGGGGAGATGCCGCTCTTTGTGGGCAAGGATTTGTATCCCAAGCTGCCCGTCGCGTTCCCCCCGCCCGCCGAGCACGAGCTGGGCGCGGATTTGCTGTGCAACGCGGTGGAGGCGTGGTGCCGCTTCCGCACGGCCGCCATCGTGGTGGACTTCGGCACCGCGCTCACGTTCACGACGGTTGACCAGTCGGGCAGGGTGCAGGGCGTGGCGATTGCCCCCGGACTGGGGACGGCAATCCGCTCGCTTTCGGCGAACACGGCGCAGCTGCCGCTCGTGGAACTGAAAGCCCCGCCCACCAGCCTCGGCGCGACCACGGCAGAATGCATCCAGGCGGGCGTGATTCTGGGCTACAAGGGCATGGTTGAGTACATGATTGCGCGCACCAAGTCCGACCTGCACGCGCGGACGGGCGTCGCCGAAAGCGACATCCACGTGGTGGCGACCGGCGGCCTGAACAGCGTCCTCCAGCCGATTGTGGACTGCTTCGAGGACTTCGACCGCACGCTGACCTTGCAGGGGCTGCGCCGCGTCGCGCTCTTTGCGGCAGGCTGAGGCGTGGACTTCCCGGAAAACGGGCAGGCTGCCGTCAGGGGAAGGCTTGTTCATCCGCTCGGGGCGGGGCAGGCTGTCGCCGCGCTTGATTTGGTGGAGCGCGTGTTCGCGGCGCACGGCGGGGCGGAGGAAGGATGCCGGGTGCGCGCGCTCGCGGAGGAAATCCGCGCGAAATTCCATGTGCCGGCACTCGAACTGGTGGCGGAGGAGGACGGCGCGCTCGTCGGCTACGCCATGTTCTCGCGCTTTCCCTTCGGCGGGACGTGCGCGGACGGGCTGCTGCTCCTGTCGCCCGTTGCGGTGCGCACGGACAGGCAGCGGCGGCACGTCTCGCGCGACCTGATTGAGTTCGGTCTTGAGCGCGCGCAGGCGATGGGCTTCCGCGCGGTCATCGTGGAGGGCAATCCGAAAAACTACGCCGCGCGCGGCTTTGTTCCGAGCTACCGCTTCGGCATTACGGCGGGCGCGTCCCTGCGGCTTCCGTCGCCCGACTGCCTCATGGCGCGCGAACTGTATGACGGCGCGCTCGGAACGGTTCGCGGCACGGTGGACTATTCGTGCTATGATTCGCTGCGTTGATGGACGGAACATATCCTCTAAACTATATAAAACGGCGCGAGATTGCCCGGGAATATTCCGCAATCCTCTAGGACAAGACGAATGCATGGCGTATGACCGCGAAATTTCGGAAACGACGTGATGA
>JAFLSP010000108.1 GCA_022510885.1 Treponema sp.
CCCATACCGTATGTATGTTACGACCCGTAACATACGCACGTTACATGGTGTAACATACGTGCGTTTTGCTGGCAAAAATGTATGTAATTCATTATATTATAACGATTTGACTGATTTCTCCCTTCGAGAATATGTGTTTATGTCATGTATGGTGACAAAAACGCTTTTTTGAGGCTCGCGACTTGACAAACGATACCCGATGCAATACCGTTTTATCAGAAATTATACGGAGGAGCATGATGGCGATTTATGACTACACGGTGCAGGACCGCAAGGGCAACGACGTTCCGCTCGCGGACTTTAGGGGCAAGGTGCTGCTCATCGTGAACACGGCGACCGGCTGCGGGTTCACGCCGCAGTACAAGGGGCTGGAGGAGCTGTGGCAGAAGTACCACGGGCGCGGGCTTGAAATCCTCGACTTTCCCTGCGACCAGTTCGGGCACCAGGCGCCGGGCGACGACGACGAAATCCACGAGTTCTGCCAGATGAAGTACAAGACGAGCTTCGACAACTTCAAGAAAATCGAGGTGAACGGCGAGCACGCGATTCCGCTCTACACCTTCCTCAAAAGTCAGAAAGGATTTGCGGGCTTTACGGGCGTGAAGGGCGCGCTGATGAACGCGGTGGTCGGCAAAATCGACCCGGACTTCCGCAACAACGCCGAAATCAAGTGGAATTTCACCAAGTTCCTCGTTGACCGCGACGGCAACGTGGTGGAGCGCTTTGAGTCCACCGTCGAGCCGAAGAAAATTGAGGACAAGATTGTCGCGCTGCTGTAGCGCGGCGGGACGGACGGCATGAAATACGACATCATCATCATCGGGGCGGGGCCTGCGGGCATTTCCGCCGCATTGTACGCAAAGCGCGCGAACCTGAGCGTGCTCGTGCTGTACCACGGCGAGAGCCAGCTGGAAAAGGCGCACAAAATCGACAACTACTACGGCTTTCCCGGCGGCATTGCCGGCGCGGACTTGTACGCGGCGGGCATCGCGCAGGCGCGGTCGCTCGGCGTGGAGGTTTTGGAGCGCGAGGTGACGCACCTTGAGATGCTTTCCCCCGCGCCGCAGACGGAATACCGCGTGGTGGCGGGCGGCACGGACTGCACGGCGACCGCGCTCGTCCTTGCGACGGGCAACAAAAAACTCCGTCCCGCCGTTCCAGGCATCGTGGAATTCGAGGGCAAGGGCGTTTCGTACTGCGCGCTGTGCGACGGCTTTTTCTACCGCAAGAAGAACGTGGTCGTCATCGGGAACGGCGGCTTTGCCGCGAGCGAGGCGGGCGACTTGGTGCATATCGCCGCGCGCGTCACGATTCTGACGGACGGCAAGGACGACGGCGAGCTGCAAAAAGTCCTCGCGGCGGACGGCGCGCTCGCGCAGAAGGTCGCGGTGGACACGCGCAAGATTGCCCGCGTGCTCGGCAAGGACGGCGGCGACGCGAAAGTGGGCGCGGTGGAATTCGCCGACGGCGGAACCATCGAGACGGACGGCGTGTTCATCGCGCTCGGCTCGGCGGGGGCGGTTGACTTCGCGAAGAAACTGGGGCTTGCCCTTGACGGCGACAGCATTGCCGTGGACGCGAAGATGGCGACCAATGCGCCCGGCGTGTTCAGCTGCGGCAACGCGAACGGCGGGCTGCTGCAAGTGTGCAAGGCGGTGCATGAGGGCGGGGTCGCGGGGCTTGCCGCGGTGGAGTACGTGCGGGAAGCGAAAAAAGCATGAGCGCGCAGACCCGTGAGCGGACAATCGTCCGCACCAGCCTGCTCGGCATCGGCACGAACATCGCGCTGTCTGCGATGAAGGCTGCGGTCGGGCTGCTGTCGCACTCAATCGCCATCATCCTTGACGCGGTGAACAATCTGACGGACGCGCTCTCCTCGCTCGTGACGATTATCGGCACGAAACTGGCGGAAAAGCCCGCCGACCGCGAGCATCCGCTGGGGCATGGGCGCGCGGAATACCTTGCCGCGCTCGTCATCGCGGTGATTATCCTCTACGCGGGCGTCACGTCGCTCGTGGAATCGGTCAAGAAAATCGTTGCGCCCGCCGTTCCCGACTACGCGCCCGCTTCGCTCGTCATTGTGGCGGTTGCGGTCGCGGTCAAAATCGCGCTCGGGCTGTTCGTGCGGGCGACGGGAAAGCGCGTGCATTCGGATTCGCTCGCGGCGAGCGGGCAGGACGCGCTGCTCGACTCTGTTATCTCCGCTTCCACCCTTGTGGCGGCGGCGGTGTTCTTGTGGTGGCATATTTCGCTTGAGGCGTATCTTGGCGTGGTCATCTCGTTCGCGATTATCGCGGCGGGCGTGCAGACCGTGCGCGAGACTTTGAGCAAAATCCTGGGCGAGCGGGTTGACGCGGGCATCGCGCGCGCCATAAAGCAGACGGTCGTCGCTGCCGACCCGGACATCCGCGGGGCGTTCGACTTGGTGCTGAACAACTACGGCCCTGACCGGCTCATCGGCTCGGTGCATATCGAGGTGCCGGACACCTGGACGGCCGACCGCATTGACGCGGTGTCGCGCCGTATCAGCGCGGAGGTGTACGAGCGGCATCAGGTCGCGCTTGCGGCAATCGGCGTGTACAGCGTGAACACCAAGGACGACTTTGCCTCGCGCGTGCATACGCAGGTGGAACGCATCGTCCATGAGCACAAGGACATCCTGCAAATGCACGGCTTTTACTTGAACGAGGAGAAGAAGCAGATGCGCTTTGACATCATCGTGTCGTTCGACGCGCCGAACATGCGCACGATGTTCGACCACGTGGTTGCCGACGTGCGCGAGGCGTTCCCCGGCTACGACGTGCAGGCACAGCTCGACACGGACATCAGCGACTAGGGTAATGGCGCGGAAATCTCGTCTGCTGTTTTATACCAGATGCGGCATTCCAGCAGCGCGAACGCGATGGCAACAAGGCTGAACCAGCGGAATCCCGTGGAGAAGGCCGCAAAGAAATTGTAGACGCCGTGGAGCAGGGCCGCCCACACGAAGGGCATGACCGCGTTCCGCCCGTGCCGGAACAGCCACAGGTACAGCCCGCTCAGCCCCGCGCAGAACGTGTGGACCAGCGCCGCCGTGCCCATGCGCATGAGCACCAGCCGCAGCGCGGCGGCAACGTCCTGCTGCATTCCCACCGCCTGAATCCGCCTGACCAGATAGATGACCGACTCGAAGCCGCCGAGCGTCAGCCCGAACAGCAGGCAGCACGAAAAGAACGCCGCGAGCGTCGTCCGCTTTTGCGGCATGAGCGCGAGGAACAGCAGTTTGACCGTCTCCTCGATGAGTCCGTTGAAGACGACCGCCGTCACCAGCAGCGAGCCGAAGGTCTCCGCCGTGAACACGGGCAGCGCGAGCACCACGTACTGCACGAAGGCCGTCGGCACGATGGCAAGAATCGCCAGCAGGCACGAAAGCAGCCCGCCGCGCACGGTCAGCCCCGGCACGACGAGCGCAAGCACCACGAACGCCGCCACGAGCGGAATGAAACAGAGGGCAAGAAAGGCATAGAACTGCATCGCCTTTCAGCATACAGAAAAACGCGCGTGTTGTAAACGCTGACAGGCAGCATCCGGGGAAAGGCTTTTGCTTGCGCGCGGTTTTGCGCTATAATCAGGTATGAGCGACGCACTGATTTTGATGGGCATTAAGCACTGCGGAAAGACGACGCAGGGGCGGCTGCTTTCCCGGCATTTTGCGTGTCCGTTTTTTGACACGGACGACGTGCTGCAAGAGCTGACGGGCAGGTCGCCGCGGCAGGTGTATGCGGAGCAGGGCGAGGAGGCGTTCGTCGCGGCGGAGGCGGAGGCGTGCCGTCATGTTGCGCGCCTGCTCGCGGAACGCTTGCCCGCCGCACAGCCCTATGCCGCCGTCATCGCCACGGGGGGCGGCATCTGCAAGAACGATGAGGCGGTTGCTGTCCTGCGCGCGCTCGGGACGCTCGTCTTTCTGCACGCGCCGGAAAAGACCGCCGCCGACCGCATCGTGCGCGAGGTGCGCGTGGAAGCGGACGGCTCGCTCGTCAATTTGCCCGCCTATATCGCCCGGGAACGGCCGCAGACGCTCGATGAAGTGCGCGCGTCGTTCCACCGCTTTTACGTGGAGCGCACCGAACGCTACGCCGCCATCTGCACGGTGCGCGTTCCGCTAGAACCCGCCTCCCCCGAAGAGAATATGCAGAGCATCCTGCGGGCGCTCGCGGCAAGCCGTTAGTCCGTACCGCAGCCGGAGCAGCCCACGCCGCAGGACGAGCAGTTCCCGCGGCAGCCGCTCTCGCGCGCTTGGGGCAGTTCCTCGGCGGTCGCGTCGCGGATGTCCGCGATTTCCACGTCAAAATGCAGGGTCTTGCCCGCAAGCTCGTGGTTCGCGTCCACGGTGATGAGCTCGTCGCCCACGTCGGTCACGGTCACGACTGCCATGCCCGTCGCCGTTTCCGCCTGAAACTGCTGGCCCACCGCAATCGGCACGCCCGTGTCGAACTGCTCGCGCGGCACTTCGGCCCGCAGTTTTTCGTCGTACTCTCCGTAGGCATCCTGCGGCGCGACCGTCACGTGCAGCACCTCGCCCACGCCCTTTCCCTCCAGCGCGCGTTCCAGCCCCGGAATGATGTTGCCGTAGCCGTGCAGATATTCCAGCGGCGCGTCCCGCTCCGAAGCGTCAATCACCGCGCCGTCGTCCCCGCGCAGGGTGTAGTGGATTTTTACCATTTTATTCGTTGCGACTGTCATACCTCAACCATACCGCTTTGCGCACGTTTCGGCAAGGTGCGGGGCAGGGCGAGGCCGCGGGGTAGAGAAAAACGGTTTTGTAAAAAAATCAATAAAAATGCGAAAAACCTCTTGACAAGTCTCAACGGGGGGGGGTAAGATGGTGCATCTTTTTTCTTTAAGGAGTACTTGTATGAAAAGATTGGCGAAATGTGCTGTACTGCTTGCGTTTGCCTTAGCATTCGCAAGTTGTAGCAACGATTCGGGACCTTGGGATTCTGGCAACAATAATGGATCGGGGTCATTCACGGGAAACGGTAGTTCTGGTTCTGGTTCTGGCGAGGGCGAGGTCATCGGCTCAAAAGAGGATTTGACCAAAGCCGTGAAGGCTATCATCAAAGAATACTACGAGTTCGCTAGCAATATCAGTGGTAAAAATTCTCGCGCTGCATCACCTGCGACGAAAAATGAGGTTGCCGGTCAGTTAAAAGATGCGTTTGATGTCATCTACAATCCGTTCAAAGACGAAGATTTGGGAAAAAGCATTGTGAAGCTGTTCCTGGGTGAGGGCGCGAGCAAAGATGTTAACTTGGAAGGAAAAATCGACCTTGCAAATATCAAGCCCTCGGTCGGTGTCGATGCCTATATTGATTTTATCAATCATGCAAATGATACAAGGGGTGAAGGAAATAACAGCTACACGAAAGAAACATATTTTGGTGACAACTATAAGACAGTGATGGACTTCCTTGGCGTTGCAGACAAATATGCCTCAATTCCTAAACTGTACGTGTTCGGAGAGTTTAATGTCAACACGGGCAATTCCCAGAACTATGCTTCTGGCACGGCACAACTCAACGCAGAAGTCGAAGTAACCAATATTAACGCCTTGATTCCGGAATTGTTTAAGGTGTATAACGACAATATCGGAAACATATCCGTTCCTGCGTCCGCAAATCTCCCGGTGACAGCGGTCAAACCGTTCGTCAATGTTAATGCAAACGTTGCCCTGTCAAAAACGAACTACGATGCTTTGGTCAAAGTGTTCGAAGATATGCCGGGTTGGGGTGATGAGCCGGTACGAGATTGGGATTATTCATTGTATCCTAATCCTTCTGATTATGACGATCAGGCTGCATACGATAAAGCAATCGATGCGTATTGGCAAGCGTATTGGCAAAATGATGCAGAGTGGAATGCGAAATATGATGCATACGTAGCAGAGCACAGAGAAGAGCTGGCAGATTACTTTAAGAAAGCTACCTACTCAGGCTCATACTCAGGCAAAATCAACGCGGGGGTCTCCACCACAGTCACGAGCAGCGCGGAC
>JAFLSP010000109.1 GCA_022510885.1 Treponema sp.
CTAGACTTATCGAGAATATCAACTAGAGTTGCCGGATACCGTACCTGTTGTGCGGCACATTGCGGCTTGGTGCTGCCGAAAGATTCCCCGAAACGGCGTTTTCGTGCTATAGTAAAGGCATGGGCGAGGCGTTTTCGCAGGAGATGAGACTTTCCGCGCGCGCGGTGCAGGTGCAGTCGCAGCGCATGAGCCAGCAGCAGATTATGTCGCTCAACGTGCTCGCGCTTGCGGGCGTGGACCTGCGCGACGAAATCTACGCGCAGGCGGCGAAGAACCCCGCGCTTGAGGTGGTGCGCGACAACCTTGCGGCGGGGGCGCGCACGGCGCGGGCGGGGCAGAGCCGCTTTTCCGACGACGCGCGCTATGCTTCGGTTACGGCGGCGGGCGAGCGGGCGAGCGACGTGTTCCAGGCGGCGCTGGAGAGCCGTGCCGACGAGCGCGAGACCCTGCGGGAGCATCTGGAGCGGCAGTTCAACAGCGTGCGGCGCGGCGAGGACGAGACGGTCCTGGGGCTGCGCCTTATCCGCAACCTTGACGCGCGCGGCTTCCACCTGCTCGCGCCCGTCTCGCTGCTGGACAAGGAGAACCCCGCGCACACGGCGGACTTGCTGGAGTCGTGCATGGAGACCATCCGCGCGCTTGACCCGGTCGGCACCTGCACGAGCGGCGTGGAGGAGAGCCTCTTGGTGCAGGCGCGCATCCGCGGGAACGCGCCGCGCGCCGCGCTCTTCCTGCTGGACGGGCATCTTGATTTGCTCAGTCCGCCGCAGAGCGCGAAGGTGGCAAAGAAAATCGAAGCCTTCCTGCGCGACCGCGCGTCCCGTTCGTTCGGCGGCGCGGAGCAGGCGGACACGCCGCGTTTTTCTGAAGAGGACATTGCCGAGGCGATTGCCTATATCCGCACGCTTGACCCGTACCCCGCGCGCAATTTTGGCGCAGGCGACGCGCCCTTCATTGCCCCCGACGTGTACGTGGAGCGCATTCCGCCGGAGGAGGGGGACGAGGCGAAGGGCATCGTGGAAGCGGGCGCGCTCTCGTTCAAGGTGACGCTCGCGCGCGACGTGGTGCCGCGCCTTGCCGTCTCAAAGGAATTCGCCGCGTTCCCCGCGCAGGACGATAAGCCGCAGACCGAGCGGCAGAAGGCGGAGCGCCGCTTCGTGCGGGATGCGGTGCGCGACGCAAAGGTGTTCATCGAGAGCGTGCAGTTCCGCGAGGCGACGATTGCCCGGGCGGTCGCGGAAATCGTGCGGCGGCAGGCGCGCTTCTTTGCCGAGGGGCCGCGCTTCCTTGCGCCCCTGCGCCAGAAGGACCTTGCCGAGTCGCTCGGCGTGCATGAGGCGACCGTCTCGCGCATGGCGAACGGAAAGTACGTGCAGTGCGAGTGGGGGCTGTTCGCGCTCGGCTATTTCTTTACGAACGCGGTGGGCGGTGCGGAAGACGCGGCGGACGGCGGGCAGGGCGCGCGCTCAAAGGAGTCCGTCAAGTACGAGATTGCGCAGCTGCTGCGCGCGCACCGGGACGACAAGAAGCCCTTGAGCGACCAGAAAATCGCGGACGCGCTTGCGGCAAAGGGCATTGCCGTTGCCCGCCGCACCGTGGCGAAGTACCGCGCGGAGCTGCACATCGGCTCGTCCTACGGGCGCTAGCGTCCTGTCCGCGCTCAGTCGAAGGTGCCGCTTGCGAGCAGTGCCTTGAGCGCGTCCAGCTCGTCCTTGGTGAGCGTGATGCCCTTGCCCATCTTCTGGTGGTCGGGCGACCATGAGCGGATGTCGTACTTTGCGGGCCTGCCGCCCCAGGACACCTTGTTCAGTTCGAGTTTCCAGCCGCCCTTGCTTTCGGAAATCACGCCGAGTGATTGTTCTATCGTAAAACTGAAATCGTCTGCCATCGTTCGCTCCAAAGTTCGTTTGTTCCAGTATAGCACCGATTGCGAAAATTGCCAAAATCATTGTGCGAGGAATTAGGTTTTGCGCCAAGATTGACGATAATCAAGGGAACTCTTTTTGCGTGTGGGAGGAAATCGTGAAAAAACTGAGAATCGTGGCAGTGCTGTGCGTCGCGGTGGCGTTCGTCGCATGTAAGTCTACCGAAGTCGCGCCGGAGCCGAACTCGTTTGCCGACTCTGCGTCCAATCAAAAACCGCAGCCGGAAGTGCAGCCTACGCCGGGAACGAAGCCCGGTACGGAGGACTTTGCCGCCGCGAACCAGTCGTTGCTGGAGAGACTGGACGAGGCGCGCGCCAGGGCGGTGGAAGCCGACGCGCAGTCGTATTATCCCAAGGAATTTGCCGACGCGGAGACGAAAGGCAAGTGGGTCAGGAATGAGGTGCAGAAGCGTCCTGACCGCGATTTCTCCGCCGACATCAGGGACAGCATCGCGCGGTATGACGCGCTTGCCAAGGCTGCCGAGGCGCAGCGCATGAGGAAGCGAGTCGACGACATGGACTTTTCTTCGCTCGACAGAAGCGCGTATGACGCGGGGGCCGCCGCGCTTGACAAGTTTGCGCAGGACGACACGGGGGCGGCGCAGCTGGCGGACGCGACTGCCGCATACGATTCGTACAAGGAACTGCTGAACAAGGGCTTCGTCGCGCTCGCGGGCAAGGAACGCAACGCCGCGCTTGAGGCGAAGAAGCAGGCGGACAGCGTGCGTGCGGGCGTGGCGCAGAAAGAAGCCTATGAGAAAGCCGCCGACCGCTTCAAGCGGGCGGACAGCGACTATGTGACCAAGAGCATTGAGGCGGCGTATGAGGGCTACAAGGCCGCCAAGGAGACCTTTGCCGGGCTGTATGAGAGCGTGTCCGTCTCCCGCGCCGCCGCGCAGGCCGCCATTGAGCGCGCCAAGCAGCGCGCGGCGGAGAGCGCGCGGTATGCCGCAAGCGCGGACGAAATCGCGCCGCTGACGGGAATCGTGCAGGGCATTGAGGACGAGAACGCCGTGCTGCTTGAGGAGGACGACCTGCCGAATCCCGAGGACGCGGTGATTGACGTGGACACGGGCGCGACCGCAGAGGCTGCCGGGTCTGCCGCCGCTGAGGCAATCGCTGCCGAAGAAGCCGCGAATGGAGGCGTACAATGAAAAGACTGCTGACGATTTTTGCGGCTCTGCTTGCCGTCTCAAGCGTGGTTGCCGTGAGCTACAAGAACAACACGTATCAGAAACTTGCCGACGAGTACACCAGGAAAGCGGAGCGGGCGTTGGACGCGGGCGAGTACGCGCTTGCCGAGGAATACGCCGCCAAGGCGGAGGAGAATGCCGCGCTTTCCGAGGCGTACATCAAGGGTATGCTCGCGCGGGGCGACTGCGACAAGGTGATGCAGGAGGCGGCGAGGCGGCTTGCCTATGCGCAGTCGATTGGCGCGGAGACGAGCTTCCCGATGGCGTTCACCGCCGCGCAGGAGGCGTACACGAGCGCGCAGGAGGCGTATGACCGCGAGGATTATGCAACGGCGACTGCCTTTGCGAATCAGGTGCTTGCCGCGCTCGCCGAGATTCGTGAGGTGACGCCGCTGCCCGAGTTCTATGTAGTCCGTCCGTGGGAGGATGTCGGCGACTGCTTCTGGAACATCGCCGGTCGGCCGTATGTGTACAATAATCCGCTTTTGTGGGAAAACCTGTACCAGGACGCGGAGAACAAGCGGAACCTGCCGCGCCCGTCAGACCCCAACCTGATTCTGCCCGGCATGAAGATGCGGATTCCGAGCCTTACGGGTGAGTTCCGGGAAGGCACGTACAATCCCTCAAAAGACTACGAGCCGTACAGCGCGACGCGCTGACATATATCCCGCCCTGTGCGGGATTTTTTTTATGTGTGCGCGACGTGCTCACGGTACAGCGAAAGCCCCGCCGCCATCAGCGCGTGGGGAAAGTCCTTTGACCCCATGCGCGCGTAGACTTCCTGCTTGGGAAGTTCCATGTACTGCACGTATTCGTCCTCGTCCAGGTGCTGACCGCCCGCAGGGCGCAGGTCGGACGCGGCGAAGATGTGCACGTGGTTGCTCATCAGCGCGGGGTTCGGGTTCATCGCGCCCAGTTTGACCAGTCTTCCTGCCGAGAATCCCGTCTCCTCCGCAAGTTCGCGCGCCGCCGCCTGTTCGGGAGTCTCGTCCGGCTCAATCACGCCGCCGGGGAATTCGATGCTCAGCGCGTTCTCGCCGTGCCGCCACTGCTTGACGAGCAGGAACGTCTCGCCCGCGTCGGGAATGACGATTACCCAGTCGGGCGCGTCCATGACGATGTAGGTGCCGTGCAGTCCGTCGCTCGCGGTTGATTCGACGCTCGTTACGTTCAGTACGGGGGTCTTCAGCAGCGTCGTCTGCGCGCCGCGCGTCCAGGTCAGCCGCTCGTCGTCCGTCTGTGCCATCGTGTGCTCCTTCCGGCAGACCTTTACTTTCTGCCGATTTCGTTTTATGATAGGAACAGCATAATTCCAAAATGCGATACTGGCAAGTCTTGAGGGGGTGCGCATGGCAGTTCTGACAATCTCGCGGCAGGTCGCCGCGTTCGGCGATGAGATTGCCGCCGCGACCGCGGAGCGAATCGGCTACCGCTTTGTGACCCGCACCGACATCGAGCGGCGCATCGTGGAGCTGGGCTTTCCCGCCGAAAAACTGCGCAAGTACGATGAGCGCAAGCCGGGCTTTTTCGCCTCGCTGACCAAGGACCGCGACGAATACTTGGACTATGTGCAGACCGCCATTTTGGAGACCGCCGCCGACGGGAACGTCATCCTCATCGGGCGCGGCTCGTTCATCATTTTGGAAGATTTGCCCAATCATCTGGCATTCCGCTTCATTGCGCCCGACGACATCCGCCTGGAGCGGCTCAAGCGCGAGTTCAGCTGGAACGACAAGCAGGCGCTCAAGCGCATTCAGGAGAGCGACGCGAACCGGCTCGGTTTTCACAAGAGTTTCTTCAATTATGACTGCACCAATCCCGCGCTGTTCCATCTGGTGATTAACACGGGAATGCTTGACGTGGGGAGCGCCGCCACGATGATTGCGGAGACCGTCAAGGCAACCATGACGCCCGAGAAGGAGGCCGCCGGGCAGAAGCGCGTGGAGGAGCTGCTCATCGGGCAGCGCATCGTCAACATGCTGGTGTTCGACTATCACCTTGGCATCAGTTTTTTGCGGGCGGGCATCAAGGACAAGAAAGTTACGTTGCAGGGCGTTGCCGATTCCACGGCGGTGGTGGACCGCGCCATGGCAATCGCCGCGAGCGAGCTTCCCGGCTACACGGTGGAGAGCGCCGTCAGCGTGGTGCAGGATTTCAAGGCGTATCCGCACTGAAGTCCGCTTGACCTTTTGTCCGTGATTTTGGATACTAGATGACATGAAGCTTTCCAACAAGTTCACGCTGATGCGCGTCTGCTTCGCTCCCGTTTTCTACCTTATCTATAACGTTCCGATTTGGACGGGCAGCGTGCTGTTGCAGCAGATTTCCGCATTCGTCATGGTTCCGTTGCTCGCCCTGTTTGAGCTGACGGATTTCTTTGACGGTTTTTTTGCGCGGAAACGCGGCGAGGTCGGCGACTTTGGCAAGTTGTTCGACCCGTTCGCGGACGTGATGCTCAATCTGACCGTGTTCTTCTGCGCGATGACATCCGTTGACCGCGTTTTTGGCGGCTATATGCCCGCGCTCATTTTCGTGCTGATTCTGTACCGCGAGCTGTGCATGAATTTCCTGCGCATGATTGCGTCAAAGCAGGGCGTGGCGATTGCGGCGCGCAAGGGCGGCAAGGTCAAGACGGTGCTGTATATCGTGTCGGGCTTTTTCGCGCTCATCCTTGAAAGTGCGCTCCGCTTGGGCTACGGGCTTGGCGGCTCTGGCGCGGAGTTGCATACGGCGGCAGTTGTGCTGTTTTTGGTCTGCCTCGCGCTTAGTTATCTTTCGTTTATTGATTATTTGCGGAACTTTGCGTCAATCTTAAAAAAAGATACATAAAATTTGCAAATTCTTTTCAAAGGTGCTTGACGAAGTGAGCGCAGGTGCGGTATATTCATAGTCACCCGCCGGGCGGAGGCA
>JAFLSP010000011.1:0-10640 GCA_022510885.1 Treponema sp.
GACGCGCGGCGGAAGCAGGGCGCGATAGCCTTTTCCCGCCGGGTGTGGTATACTGAAAGCAGGAGATATGCTATGTCATACGTTGCATTGGAACAAAAACTACGCCGCATCCCCGAGCGCGACCTCGCAACCGTCTCGCGCTTTTTGGATTCCGTACTCACCGCGTCCGAATCGCATGAGCCACCGGCAGCGCGGCAGCTGGGTCAGTGGAACGGGCGCATCTGGATGGCAGACGACTTTGACGACACGCCGGACTGCTTCAAGGACTATTTGTGAGATACCTGCTCGACACCCACGCCCTGCTGTGGGCGGTTGGCGACGCCGACCGGCTGTCCGAGACGGCGCGGCATATCCTCGCGAGCGAGCCGGAAGTCTGCACGAGCATCGCCGCGCTGTGGGAAATCGGCATCAAAAAAAGCATCGGTAAACTGCGCGTCCCCTTTTCCCTGACGGAACTTGCGGACTGCTGCCGGTCACAGCGCATAATGATTCTTCCTATCCATCCCGCACACATCGATGCGCTGGGGCAACTCCCGAACATTCACGGCGACCCGTTCGACCGGCTGCTGATTGCGCAGGCATGGACAGAAGGTCTGACCATCGTCACAAAAGATGAGAAAATCCGTCGCTACCCCGTGGAAACGCAATGGTAACTGTCATGCCGTCCAAACTCGCCTACCAAGCACAGCTGTTCTCCAACCGCCTTGCCAAGAAGTACCGCACGTTGCGCAAATGGGCGCGGAAGCACCGCGTGAGCTGCTACCGGCTGTACGACCGAGACATCCCCGAAGTGCCGCTCGCGGCAGACCTGTACGAGTTCCTGCCGGACGACATCAGGGACAAGGGCGCGGCGGCGCGGTTCCTGCGCGAGGAGGAGCAGCGCGTCGCGGCGAACGACCCGGCGGCAGCGGGGGACATCGCGCGGCGGCAGTACCTGCACCTGTTCATGTACGAACGCCCCTACGAGACGGACGAGGCGGAGGAGCGGGCGTGGCTTGACGCGATGGCGCGCGCGGCGGCAGAGACGCTCGGCATTGATGAGCGTCACGTCATCGTCAAGACGCGGCGGCGGCAGCGCGGCGACAGCCAGTATGAGAAAATCGCGGACGGACGGACGCTCACGGGCATAGTGCAGGAATGCGGGCAGCTGTTCACCGTGAACCTGAGCGACTACCTCGACACGGGGCTGTTCTTTGACCACCGCCCCCTGCGCGCGCTCGTGCGGGAGACGGCGGCGGGAAAGGCGGTGCTCAACCTCTTCTGCTACACCGGCTCGTTCTCGGTCTACGCGGCGGAAGGACGGGCGAAGCGCGTGGAGTCCGTGGACCTGAGCAACACCTACCTCGCCTGGGCGCGCGAGAACATGGCGCTGAACGGCTTTTCCGGCGCGGAGAAGTATGCCTTCACCAAAAGCGACGTGACGGCGTTCCTGCGGAAGAAGCGCGCGGAGCGGCCGGACGAAACGAACCGCTACGACATCATCATCCTTGACCCGCCCACGTTCAGCAACTCAAAGTCCACCCAGCACACGCTCGACATCAACCGCGACTGGCCCGCGCTCGTCACCGACTGCCTTGCGCTGCTCAAGCCGCGCGGCACGCTCTACTTCTCCACCAACAGCCGCCGCCTCGCCTTTGACCGCGCGCGCATCCCGCAGGCGACCGAGCGCGGCGCGACCATCGCCGTGACGGACATGACGGCGGAGTCGCTCCCCGAGGACTACAAGGACACCCGGTCGCACCGCTGCTGGAAATTCCAGCTCGCCGCCCTCCCCGCCGACGGAAAACCGCGCGCCACTTGACACTGACCGCGCGCGGCAGGTATACTATGGTTGCCGCATGAACGCGGCGTAACACGTTTTTCTTGGTAAATCCTTTGACAGAAACCGCTTGTTTTACAGCACGTAATCTCACTATGGAGTTTTTAAATGGCACTGATTAGACGCCGTTCCGCCTCGTCCGAAGAACAGAAGGACGGGCAGCAGCAGGACTGGGAAACGCAGTCCGCTTCCGACGAGTCGCTTTCCGCACCACAAGGTGAGGGCGAAAATCCCGAGCATACCGAAAAGAAAGTCGTCGTCCGGCGGCGCAGGGCCGTCAAGACCGACGGCGCGGAGTCTCCCGAAGCCCCCGCGCAGGAGCCGTCCGAAACGGCGGCGGACGAGCAAGGCGCGGAACAGGCGGCCACGGATACAGAGCAGAGCGGCGAATACCGTGCGACCGAGGGCGGCTACCGCCCGCAGAGCCGCTGGAACAACCAGGGCGGACGGTACAGCAACAACCGCTACGGCGGCGGCCGCCGCTACAATCCCCGCCAGAACTACGCCGAGCGCAACGCCCTGCGCGATGCCGAGGTGCAGGCGGCGCAGATTATCGAGAATCCCGAGGAATATGAGTCAAAGCCGCGCCTCAAGATAAACGACCTCACCATCATGAGCATGCCGGAACTGCGCAAGATGGCGCTGGAGTACGGCTGCCCGGAGGACATGCTTCCCGCCATGAAAAAGCAGGAGCTGATTTTCACGATTCTCAAGGCGCACACCGAGCACGGCGGCATCATCTTCGCCGAGGGCGCGCTCGAAATCCTGCCCGACGGCTACGGATTCCTGCGCAGCCCGCAGAACAGCTACCTGCCCGGTCCGGACGACATCTACATCTCGCCGAGCCAAATCCGCCTCTTCAACCTGAAGACGGGCGACACGGTGTACGGGCAGACGCGCAGCCCCAAGGAGGGCGAGCGGTTCTTCGCGCTGCTGCGCATCGAGACGGTCAACTTCGACGAGCCGCGCATTGCGCAGACCCGCGTTCCCTTCGAGAACCTCACCCCGCTCTACCCCGACAGCAAGTTCACGCTGGAGACCATATCCGCCGAGTACAGCACGCGCATCATCGACCTGTTCGCGCCGATTGGCAAGGGGCAGCGTCTGCTCATCGTCGCGCCGCCCAAGGCGGGAAAGACGACCATCCTGCAGAAAGTGGCGAACGCCATCACCGCGAACAACCCCGAGGTCTACCTCATCGTCCTGCTGATTGACGAGCGTCCCGAGGAGGTGACCGACATGGAGCGCGCCATCAAGGGCGAGGTGATTTCATCCACCTTCGACGAGCAGGCGACGCGCCACGTGCAGGTCGCCGAGATGGTGCTTGAGAAGGCGAAGCGGCTCGTCGAGCACCGGCGCGACGTGGTAATCCTGCTCGACTCAATCACGCGCCTCGCCCGCGCCTACAACCAGACCGTGCCGACAAGCGGCAAGGTGCTCTCAGGCGGCGTCGATTCCAACGCGCTGCACAAGCCCAAGCGCTTCTTCGGCGCGGCGCGCAACATCGAGGAAGGCGGCTCGCTCACGATTATCTCAACCGCGCTCATCGAGACCGGCAGCCGCATGGACGAGGTGATTTTCGAGGAGTTCAAGGGCACGGGCAACAGCGAAATCAACCTTGACCGCAAGCTCGCCGAACGCCGCCTCTTCCCCGCCATCAACATCAAGAAGTCCGGCACGCGCAAGGAGGAGCTGCTGCTCAGCGAGGCGACCTTGCAGAAGCTGTGGGTGCTCCGCAAGGTCATCAGCCCGATGGAAGACGCGGAAATCACCGAGCTGATACTGGGGCAGATGCGCAAGAGCAAGAACAACGAGGCGTTCCTCGCGGCGATGAACACCGGCTCGGCGGCGGTTGACTAAGCGGCAGGATTTTTATATACTAAGCCATCACTCTTGTGGTGCTGTCTTGATATGTAACGGTAAGGGAATGATACAAACACCGTTCGCATCTGCGATTTTTGTGTAAGGTAGTGCTGACCGGCATTTCTACAGCATCGGGCAAGAAAGAGGAGCAAAACGATGAAAAAAGGGATTCACCCGGAGTACAAACTGACCAAGATTACCTGCGCGTGCGGCAACGTAATCGAAACCCGCTCAACCGTGCAGAACATCAGCGTTGAAATCTGTTCTGCCTGCCACCCGTTCTTTACGGGCAAGCAGAAACTGGTTGACACCGCAGGTCGTATCGACCGTTTCAACAAACGGTACGGCATCACGCAGGCAAAATAAGCCTGCCTAAAAACGAAAAAGCCTTCCACTACGGAAGGCTTTTTTTGTTGTCATGGAATGGACAAAGGCTCAACGCGGGGCATCAGACTTAAGCACCATTGCCTTTTTGTACTCGGCACTCGCCACGCTGAACAAATCGACATCGGGAACGGAATCGAGCATTGCCACACGCCCCTCGAATTCCACGTCGTCCGCAATGCGGATATGCGCCGTCGTCACGTCGCCCGTCACCTTACTGCCTGCGCACATCTCCACGCGCTCCGCTGCCCGCATATTGCCGCTCACCGCTCCCGAGATGACGACGGCGTTCGCCTCGATGGAATCGACGTCGCACACGCCCGTTTTCTCAATCTCCAAATCGCCCGTCGCCTGAATCGGTCCGCCCGTGAACGTACCCGTGATGACCAAGTTGTCCGTAAACGAAATCATCCCGTCAAATTCCGTCTCCTGCCCGAGCACGGTGACGTTTTTTTTCGGCTTCTGTATTGTCCTGATTTTTTCCGCTTCTTTTTCCATGCACCCAGTCTTACAGTATATTACTCAATCCTGCACGGGAAGATTCCACAATGCTTTTTTCAGTTCCTTTCCCGCGCGGAACGCCGCCACATAATGCGGCGCAACGGAAATCAATTCGCCCGTCTTAGGATTGCGGGCTTTTGCCCGCCCCTTGCGCAGACGCGACTCAAACGTACCGAACCCGCGCAGTTCGACCGTTGCTCCCGTTTTCAGCGAATCTTTCAACTCGTCCAGCAACAAGTCAAGGACATCCTGCACGACATACCGTTCGCACTTCGTCATTCTTTGGTAGACCGAATCGACCAAATCATTCTTGGTTACCTTGCTATCAGCCATACCAGTTTCCGCAAAACCTACGTAAAAACAAACGGCGATGCCAACCGATGGCATCGCCCTATATGCACCTGATTAGTTTGCCGCTGCCGCAAATGAAACGTTAAACAGTTTCATCATGCGTGACTTCTTGCGGGAAACGGCGTTGCGCGTAAGGACACCCTTGCTGCGCGCGGAATCAAGTTTAGAGACAAGCGTCCGAAGCTTGTCCTGCGCCACAGCCTGGTCTTTCTTCTGCACTGCCGCAACAAACTGCTTTGCGATAGTGCGGCACTCACTTTTAATTGCCTTGTTGTGCAACCGGCGAACCTCGCTCTGCGCGTGCCTTTTTTCCGCCGATGATTTCTTTCCTGCCAAAGGAAACACCTCCAAACAAAAACTTGTGTTATTGTAGCAAAGCACCTTGCAATAGTCAAGGGGTATGCCAATTTTGTTCCCCATGCCATGCTTGACAAGCCCACCCGATTCCACTATAGTGGATGCATAATCGATTATATTGGAGGCTCGTCATGGCTGGAGCAAGTAAGAACTCTCGTACTACCGTTGCGACACAGAAATTCATGTGTCCGTGCGGCGGTGAGATTGCGATGAAAACGCTGATGGAGAACGGCAGGTTGCGCAACCTCGCCGAATGCCCCAAATGCAAACGCACCGAGCGCCGTCCGAAAGACTTCAAATAATTCGGACAACGTAAAATGCCGAGAATCCCGCGTATTGCAACGTGCACTGCAAGGCGCGGGATTTTTTTCTGTCAGTCCGCTTTTCGCCACACATCCAACTGCGCCTGAATCAACTCCTTGCTTTTTTCGAGCAGCGTTGTCTGCGCTTCCTTGCCTTTTGGTGCGGGGAACACATCAAGCACCTTGACGCGGTACGAACCGTTATACAGTTTTTGGAAAATCGTCCGCAGATTGTTGATACGGTAGCCACCGTCAAGCGCGCATACCGCGACGGGAAGCGGCGCGGCCTCGCACAAGCGACGGAATCCTGCGGTATAGAATGTCCCCAGCGAGCCGTCCTTGCTGCGCGTGCCCTCGGGGAAAATTATCGGGATTTGCCCGCGCGCCATCACACGCGCGCCAAACCGGTCGAGCGTCTCCATCGCCACCGAAGGCTTCCCGCGCCGAGGAATCATGCAGTGTTCCTCCGTGCGCAGCATCTCGGAAACAAGCGGCACGTGGCGCGCGAGATTATCCTTCGCCACGAACCGCAACTCAACATTACGGAAGAAATTCATATAGAGCGCGATGTCCATCAGGCTCTGATGGTTGGAGACGATGATGAACTGGGGCGGAAGTTTCTCAAGATTGTCGGCATAGCCTTCGAAATCAAAATGCTTGTACATCCTGAAAATCACGAACACGCGGTGCGAGCACACCGTGCGGATATAATGCGAAATGGCGAGGCTCCACTTCTTTGAAATCGGATAGGCGATAATGTTCAGGATTGCCGGAATGCTCACCGTCAGCAGACAGCACGAGAGCGTAATCACATTGGACAAAAAGTTGAGCATACGTTTATTCTAAACGGAAACAACACGGATGTCAAACTATATCATGTCCGCCACCGCCGCAAGGATTTCGGCAAGCGGTGCGTAGAGCTTTTTGCAGTCGGGGATACTGCTCAAGAATATCCGTCCGTACATTTTCTCCATAATCCTGCGGTCAAGACAGACGACTGCCCCCCGGTCATCGCTACGGCGGATAAGACGACCGAAACCCTGCCGAAATTGTATCACCGCCTGCGGGACGCTCAGCTCCATAAAAGGACTGCCGCCACGCTTCTGAATCAACTCGGAACGGGCGGCGAACACGGGGTCGTTTGGAACGCCAAACGGCAGCTTGACGATGATGACCTGACTCAGCGAATCGCCGGGCACGTCAACGCCTTCCCAAAATGAATCCGTGGCGAACAGCACGCTGCTCGTGTCGTCCTTAAACGCATTGAGCAGACGGAAGCGGTCATCGTCGCCCTGCCGCAGAATCGTCAGACCGCTCAGACGCAGGCGCGAGCGGGCCGTATCGCAGGCATGGCGCAGCGAGTCATAGGCCGTGAACAGCACCAAGGTCCGCCCGCCCGCCGCCTGAATCAAGCGCACGATTGCGTCCTCGATGTACGGCTGAAACTGCTCGCTGCCAGAGAACGGCGCGTCGTCAGGAACCGCAAGCAGGAGATTTTGCTTGTACGGAAAAGGCGACGGGAATTCGCCGCTCAGCAGCCGCTCGCTATCCACGTAGCCTGCGCCCGTGCGCCGCAGCCAGTACGAAAACGTACCGCCAATACCGAGCGTTGCCGACGTGCAGACGACCGTTTCCATCGGCTCGAACACGCCGCCGTGCATGAGCGGCGCAATGTCAAGCGGCGACTGGAATAACTGGATAAAGAACGGCGATTCGTAGTTCTTCGCGACCGCGGCATTCATGCGCTGCCGCTGTATCCAGTACACCGAATCGGGATGCTCGTCCCACTCACAGAAATTCTTGCAGAGCGCGGTCATGCCGTCAAGGCGGGTCAGCACCGCTTTCGTCTCATGCACCACCGCATTATCCGTGTCATCATCGGGAATATCCGCAATCATCCCGCGCATGATGCCCGTCAGACCCGCAATATGCCGCTGCACGGCAGCAAGCGCGTCAAGCACACCGGCAAAACGCGACGCGCTCTGCGCGTACAGCCGCGCCGAAAAATCGTTCCCCAGCATCTCCGTGGCGGCATCCTCCAATCCGGCAAAGGCATTCTTTATCCGAGTGATTTCCGCTTGCGCCTCGGCGGTATGGTCGTCCTGCACGGAAAGCGCGGCAATCGTGAACAGAAATCCTGCTGCCGCCGACTTGCGCATACGGAACAGCAGGTTGAGCTGCTTGGTGACTTTAAAACGATGCAAGGACGCGCCGAAAAAACTGGTCGCCGCGTCCTCAATGCCGTGCGCCTCGTCGAGCACCAGGCGGCGATACGGGGGGAGCACCGCCGTATCGTCATAGCCCGCGCCGGACACGCGCGACTCGATGTCCGCAAACAGCAGATGATGATTGACCACGAGCAGGTTTGCGTCAGCCGCCTCCTTGCGCACGCGCATCACGAAGCACCGCTCGCGGAACGCGCAGCGCATCCCCGCGCACAAATCCGCTTCCGAATTCACGCGCGACCACACGGTCTCCGCCGGCATAAAGGCAAGGTCGCTGCGGCTTCCTGTCCTGGTCTCCTGCGCCCATGCCGCAATGCGGTCAAACTGCTCCTGGTCCTCGCTGAACAAATCGCGTTCTTTCCCCGCGTCGTCAAGCCGACGCAGACACACATAATGCTGCCGTCCCTTCACGAGCACTGCCTTACATGGTCTTCCGATGATTTTCTGCGCCAGCGGCACGTCTTTTTCGATAAGCTGCTGCTGTAGGTTTATCGTCCCCGTGCTGACGACCACGCGCTCCTTGTTCTCCACCGCCCAAAGCATGCTCGGCACGAGGTACGCAAAGGACTTGCCCACGCCCGTTCCCGCCTCGAACACGCCGACCGCACTATCATTGAACGCACGCGCAATATTCCGCACCAACGACAGCTGCACAGGACGTTCCTCATACGCGGGACTGGAAGCGGCAAAAGGACCGTCCGCAGAAAGATAGTGCGCAACCCCGTCCTCATCGAGCCGCGTGGTGACCACCGGCTTGACCGGCTCCATCACCACATAGACATCGCTCACCTCGTTGTTGACGATAAAAAATCCCTGCGCATTCTCGGCACAGTCGGAAGCGACCCGCAAATCCGCGTCCGACGGATGCAAGTTTCCCGACGGATGATTGTGGATAAGCACCGAACCATTGCGCGCTTCGGCATGATTAACGGGAACGGAATGCTCGCCGCCGCGCGCGCCAACCGTCACGGAGATGACCACGCCCGCCTCATTGACGGTGCCGGAAAAGAACACCTCGTTCCCGTCCGCACCGATAATCTGGCGACGCATCTCCTCCCGCACTGCTTCTGAAAATCTGTTCTGCGCGTCCATAAGCAATAAAAAAGGCTTGCAGCCGACCGACCACAAGCCATTCTTCATCTCCTAGCAGAATTGAACTGCTGTTGTCGGGATGAAAACCCGATGTCCTAACCACTAGACGAAGGAGACATCCGCCACTGCGTGACACCCTTACTATACCAAAATCCGCCGCGTTCGTCAAGCATCTGCCCGCAAATGTATCGACACTGCGTCGCACTGAATTTCAGGTGAATTCGCAGTGCATTTTAGGAGAAAACGCACTGCGTTTTAAAAAAAGTACACTGAGTTTTACCGGAAAACGCAGTGCAAATTCACCTGAAATAGGGGGAAATTCCGCAAAAACGCACTGCGAATTCACCTCACCTGCACTGCGTTTTCGTCTGCCCGCAACACGCACAAACGCGCACACGCAAACGTCCTTTCACATTCCCATACCCATTTTTTTGACGATTTTCTCGTGCAATGCCGCACAGTCCGCATCCTCAAGCCCGAGCTGCTCGGCAGCCGTCACATCTGCCAATGCCTTGCTGTCGTCGCCCAGCTTGAAATGTGCGACAGCGCGACGATAATGCGCATGGGACTGGTACTCGTTCAACGCCAGCGAGTTGTCAAAAGCCTGCACGGCCTCCTCGTTCCTGTTCATCACGCTGTACACGATGCCCAAATAATAGTATGAGCGGAATCCTTTCGGGTCATAGCCGACGCTTTGCTGAAAGTCCTCCAAAGCTTCCTCGTACAAACCTTTGGCAAAATACGCCATGCCGCGATGCTTCCTGATGACGGCGAGCACCGCATCAGGAGGAACCGGCTCGCTGCTTAAAATCTGCGAATAGATGTGCAATGCAGTGTCCAGCTCGCCGCTGTTATGCGCGTGAATCGCCTCCAGAATCAAATCGTCAATCGTGCCGTGTACATACGGCGACACGCGCGAAATATGCCTGTCGTCATTCTGGACGATTTTTTCCCGCGTACCGCCTTCATGCGTACATTCGTCCACCTTCTCATAAAACGCCGCTCGCCGCGCACTCACCTCACCCTGCAATTTTTTCTGATAGTCGCGGATTTCTTGAAAAATAATATCGGCGAGACTCAGGCTCGCGTTCATCGAAGCAAGCTTACGGCGCAACGGCATATCAAAGGGCGTAAATTCGCTCTTGTAAATCAGCTCGTGCTCAACCTCCGCCCAAGCGTCCTGCAAAATAGTGCGCACCTGAATTTCGCACACGAGATTCTCGGGCAGCGGTACATCGCAACGCTCGGGACGACAATCATCAGGAATCGCCACCAATACATGAATAGACTCATACCCGAATTCGCGAAAATTCTGCTCCGCGCCTTTATACTCCACTTCCCGCACGTCAAAATGCTGCTTTATCTGCTCAACGGCAAGCTGAATGTCCTCCAAAAATGCGCAAATGACGCGGATACCCATCATGTCGGTAAGCGTCACGAGCGTCTTTGATGTTTCTGCCTCACTCGATTTCTGCCGCAACACCTTGCGGTAATAACTTTTGAATGACTTTATGCGCGACTTATACGTTGGCAGAGAGGAAAGCCGTATCGTCTGCCGCAAACGGCTTTCAATACGCTCCATAATTCCCGCAAAAACCGGATGGTATGCGTCATAGATTTCCCGTATCTGCTGTTTCTTGGGATAAAGTCCCGCGTGTTTCATACACTTATTGTAGCATTGTTAATCCGATAAGGCAAATTAAAATTATTTTAAAATAAAAAACCGCCTGCCTAAGCAAGCGGTTT
>JAFLSP010000011.1:10740-22802 GCA_022510885.1 Treponema sp.
TTAAAATAAAAAACCGCCTGCCTAAGCAAGCGGTTTTGTCGGCTACGCCAACGATTTGCAGAAATCTTTATTCAGCCTGCATATCAGCCTCAGCCTGCACATTAGCCGCCTGACCACCGTTTTGCTGAGCGTTAGATGAAGAACCTTCATCCAAACTTGACGTAAACTGCTCTTCAGTAGCCATCTTCGCTTTCTCAAGATAGCGGTTGACCTGCTTGTTGCCAAAGCGGCTGAATTCAATCGCCTGCTTCGCGCGCTCACGCGTGTTCACGATGCCCCACAAATCCTCGTCGGCGATGTCGCGCTCGGTCGTCAGCACAGCCTTGTCATAGATAATCTTCACGTCCTTGAAGTAACCGATGAAGTCATTGCCGATGTGAGACGCATCGCGCACAACCTGGAAACCGGCGAACTTGACGAACGGCAGGCCGCGCGGATAAATCGGGTACACGCGGATTTCGCGGGTGCGCACCTCAGTGATATAGTCCGGGTTGTTCCACGTCAGCGTCTTCCAGCCGTCAAAGCCGAGGTAGCCCATGAAGTAGCGGCGCTCCACGTTGTCATTGTCCTTGAGCAGGACGTACAGCGCGTGCGGATAGTTCATACCCATCGTCGTAACGGCGACAGACTTGAGCGTACCGACATTGCGGACAACACCGTATGCCGGTGACCCCTGCGTCTCATCCCCGTCCGCCTCGAACAGGTAGCGGCCTGATGCCTTCTGCTCCTCATCCGACGGCTGGCGGTTGCCATTCTCGTCGGCCGTTGAGAGCGGCTCATACACCGGGATGTCGAACGGCGGAACAATCTTGCAGTTCGCGTTGAACGCGCCGGCCGGGAAAATGGCATGCACGCCCATGACATCCTTGCCAGCGAACGGCACCTTCGCGCTCTCCTTCACCGGGGCGGGAACGACGACCGACTGGGACACGCTCGTAACGTTGCGCGCCGAGCTGTTGAGGACGACCTCCCACTCACCGAGATACAGAGAGGTCTTCATCAGGTCCTTCTGCTCCTCGCTGTATGAGGCACCTGCGGCACGACCATAGTCCATGACGGTGCGTGAGTTCTGCGGAATTTCCACATCACTGTCCGGCACCTTAATGGAAAGGTCACCCTCCAACGTTGTGAAGTCGATGAGCGTTGCTTCTGTGGCAAAAGCCGACGCGCCGAAGAGCGCAGCGATTGCAGCAGATAAAACCAAAGTTTTCTTCATTCGAAGCTCCTTCATTTGATTTGATGTAGCCTTGTATACGCTTTCAGTATCGCCGAAGAATGTCGTTTTGTCAACGATTTTTCGCAGATTTTTTCGATTTATTCGACATATTTTCCGTCAATAAAAAGCAGGACTTCGCCGACCGACGAAAAATTCCTGCGCACGTTCTGCCGGAAAAGGGCGATATTGGCAAGGATATTCTCCGCTCCGGCAGGAGGGAAAAGCGCGTCCTTGGAAAGCCCCACGTAGAGCGTCCTGCCGCGCAGAAAGCAGAATTCGGCTTTCGTTCCCCGCGCAAAAAGCGGACGGGCGCGTTGCGATTGCGGTCCGAGCAGCATCTCATCGACGAAAAGGGGAATGCTTCCCTGCACGGGATGCCGCGGCAGATAGCGCGCCTCAACGGCCGTGCCCTCCGAACCGTCCGCACGGGCGGCAGGAAAAACGAACACGCGCCGCGTGGTCATGCCCGGCACAAAGCAGATGAGCGAGACAACAAACGAAAGCGCAATAACGGCGAGCGCCGCCCGCCGGACACCGATTCGCGTCATTTGCCCCCCGTAAATCCGCGCGAACGCTCAAAATGCGTGATGAACGCGGCAAGCCCGTTGTAGATGCCAAGCGACAGCTTCTGCAAATAGGAATTGTCCACGAGCAGGGCCGCCTCCTTCCCGTTGGAGAGGAATCCGACCTCCACGAGCACCGCCGGCATATTGGAGTTCTTCACGACAAACCATTCCTCCGCCTTGATGCCGCGCGCCGTGGCGAGGTTTCCCACCTGCGTCTGCAAGCCGTCCATGATGAACTTGGCAATCAGAATGCTCTCCGTGGTGAATTCTTCTTCCATCATTGAATTCATGATGTCGAACAGATTTTTGTCATCGGTGGCATTCTTATCGAGCACCGTGCGCCGCGTCCCGGGGGAAAGATACCAAACCTCATAGCCGCTCGCTTTTTTGTCGAGCGAGGAGTTGACGTGGACGGAGATGTACAGAATCGCCTCGCCGTCCTTGAGCTTGACGGAGTTTGCGATGTCTGTGCGCTGCGAGAGCGAGAGGAAAATGTCCGTGTCGCGCGTCATCATGATGTTCTTGTCGGGATAGGCGGTCTTGAGACGCGAGTAGAGCATCTTCCCCACCGCAAGGTTGATGTCCTTTTCTTTGACGGTGACGCTCTTGCCGTTTATCGTGTGCGTGTCCATCGCGCCGGGGTCTTTGCCGCCGTGACCGGGGTCAATCAGCACCGCGCCGATATGATAGCCCGCGTCATTGGTCTCTTGCCGAAACAGCTGCTCCGCGCCCGAGAGGAACGCCTTGCTCACATAAAGCACGCCGTCACGCAACTCGGGAGCATCGGTAAGCGCGAGCGTCTTGTAGTCCTTCAGCACGACGGCGTCGCCTACACGGAACGAAAGCTGATGCCCGTTCTTTTCGAGGATTCCCGTGCCCAAAAGCGCATCCCAGTAAACCTGCGCGCCCGTTTTTTCTGCGGACAGGATAAGATTTTCGGTATTTTGCGCGAATGCCACCGCCGCGAACGCGACGAGAGCAAAAAAAACTAGTCTCTTCTTCATGATACCCCGTCCGCCACATACAGCGCGCCTTGGATTGAGCCGCGAAGAACGGCGCGCCAGAACGTGTCGGCATTCATAGCATACCGATTTGGACGCAGTTCGTCAAAGCGTCCGAGGACGTGCCGCAGCGTGCCGTGATTCCAGTCAGTCTCGCCGTCCGCAAACGGCAAGAGCGGTGACGGCAAAAGCGCGCTGACCGCCGCGCCAGCGGGAATCGTTTCAACCGCCGCGCAGGGATGCCGTTCATACACGGCAAGCGCGGCGGGAAACGCCGGCGGCGGAAAGCCCCGCTCGCCCGCTTCGCATTCGCCGCGCAGAAACGCATCGGTCTGCGCGCAGTGCGGCGCAAGGCGTAGCGTAATCTGCCGTATCGCCGCGTGTGCCGCCTCCTCCGCCTGCGCGCGTGTAGGCGCAAGCGTGATGACGTTGCCGCATTTCTGCACGTTGTTGCGCGGAAAACATACGGCATCGCCTGCGGCGGCGCGAGGCAGCACGTCGCGCACAAAGGGCAGCCGCGCGGCGGCATCCAGGCCCGTGACGGCGGCGACATTCCCCGGAATGGAAACCCACGCGCGCTCCGCGCTCACCTGCGCACACGGAAGCTCATACAGCGCGAAGGGCTGTGCTTTTCCCGCGACCGACGGATGTGGTCGCCACGAAAGCGGGGCACGATTCCGCACGAGATACTCCGGCGTCTTTCCGAGCGCGACAAGCAAGGCCTGCTCGGTCACGTCGCAGCCGGAGGCATAGGGATACGTCCACCCGCTCATGTAGCCGCCGGAAAGCCGCGCCGCAATCTCGCCGACCATCGGGCCTGCGGCAGTGTACTTGATGTCGGCCTTTGCCACGCCGCACGTCAGACCGAGCGACTGAATGCCGAGCGCGAACGTCGCAATCAGCTCAAGTTTTGTGCGCTCGTCGCACGAGGACGGCATCGTGTGCCCAGTCTCGATGAAATACGGCGGATAGAAAATATGCCGGTCGGCAAAGCCCGTAACCGTGAGCGTCCCGTCCCAGACAACCGCGTCGATGCTGAACTCCGGGCCGTCCATCACGTCCTCAAGAATCGCCCTGCCCGAGCGCGAATTGCGCACCGCGTCCGCCACCGCGCCCCGCAGTTCGTCCGCGTCCCGCACCAAGCGGCAGCCGCGCCCGCCCATGTTGTCCACGGGCTTCACCACCTGCGGATAGCCGATTCCCGCGCCGTCGAAATCCCCGCCGACCTCGCGAAACGCGGGACTGGGAACGCCCGCCTCGGCAAAGCAGCGGCGCATCCGCGCCTTGTCGCTCGCGTTCAGGCAGGACTGGTAGGAATGCCCCCGCAGGCCGCATCGCTCCGCAACGAACGCCACGTTCGCCGAAAAATCCGTGCCCGCCGTAAACACCGCCGCAAGCGGCGCGTCGCCCGCGTTCAGCTCGTCGGCAAGCGCGGCGAGCGCGTCCCGGTCCTTCAAGTCAACCGGCACGAAGCGGTCGGCAAGCGGCACGCACACGGCATCCGGGTTGCCGTCCACCACGACCGCGCGGTAGCCGAGCCGCTTCGCGGCAAGAATGGCAGGCCGCTGCATCAAGCCCGCGCCCAGCACCAAGACAGACTGCATCAGAGGTCGCGCTCCTTTTTGCAATAGACTTCAAACGTGTCGCCGAGCGAAAAGAAATGGCTTGCCGCCGTGAACAGCGACATCTCAAGGCCGTTGGCCTTCTTCCCGCCGCGCCGCGCGAGCTGAGGGAAGCGCTCGGGATGATGCCCGGTCGAGACCGTCCTGACCACGCGGAATCCGTAGCGGCGCAGAATTGACGGCGTGCGTGACGGCTCCCACAGCGTGTAGTGGTCGTCGGGGCTTTGGGCAAAGAACTTCTGCGGCGAGAATTTCGCCGAAACGCCCGAAGCCGACGGCGTGGAGAACGCGAAGATGCCGCCAACCCGGAGAAGTTTGGAGACATTGCGCAGCACCGTATCAAGATTCTGGAAATGCTCGATGACATACCACATCGTCACCGCGTCAAAAGTCGGAATGCCGAATTCCGTCACCGAGTCGAACGCGGGAAACTGCGCCACCGTCGCCGGAAAATGCAAGTGCTCCTGCACGTAGGCGACCGCCTCGGGGGAAACGTCCGTGCCGTAGACCAGCCAGCCCGCGTCGTTTGCCGCGTCAAGGTACGGCCCGTAAGCGCAGCCGATGTCGAGCACGGTGGGCGTGACCGCCTTGTGCGCACTGCGGTACAGCGCGTCCACGACCGACATGCGCCGTATGCACTGCGCCTTTATCGCGGTAAAGTCGTCCAGATACGTCTTCCCGTACTGCCGCCGGTAGTCCTCAAAAAAATACGACGTGTCGTAACTCGTGTTCTCCGCGACTACCGTCCAGGACATATAGAGCATCCCGCACGACTGGCAGCGGCGGAACGTATGCTTCGCCGTCCGCGCCACAATCGGGCTCGTGCGCTCCAGGGCAGACTTACGGCAGACCGGGCAGTCGAACCGCCGCCCGTTTGACAGGGCAGCAACGAAGTCGCCGAGCGATTTTCCCGCCGCGCCGCGCGCAAACGGGAGGTCGGGATAGAGCGCGGGAATATCTTGCAGGGCGGCAAGCGCGGACGCTTCGGTCAGCTCGGACGGAGCGAGGCAGGCAAAGCCGTATTTCTGCGCCAGCTGTATGTGGAGCGGCGACGTGCCGAGCAGGACGACCGCGCAGCCCGCCGCGACCGCCTCAAACGCGGTGAACCCGTAGTGCGTCACCACCACGTCATAGTCGGCAAGCTGCTCGCGCAGCCCGTGCACCGGCGCGATGAACGTGATGCTCCCGCCCGCCACCGGCGCGGTCTCCGCCACGTGCGCCCGCGCCGCTTCCGGGTCGCGCACGATTGCCGTCACACGCGCCTTGCCCGCGGCAAAGGCGACCGCCGCCGGAATGACCAAATTCGCCGGGTCTTCGCCGCCCACCGTCACCAAAATCGACCTGATGTCATCGGGGCTTGCGAGCGGAGGCAGCTCGCGGCGGTGAGCCGGCAGCGTGATATACGACGGGTCCGCGATGTTCGACGGGCGGGCAATGCCGTAGGAAGGAATGATGTCAAACAGGAAATCGCAGACATCCGTGTTGAGCGAGCCTTCGTCAATCGCCACGAGCGGCGCGGCGGCGGCAAGGCGCAGCGCAAAGGCGCGGTCGAGCGCGAACGCGTCCGTCACGATGAGCGCGTAGTCGCCCGCCTCCGGCAAGTCATGCGTCACCTGCCAGTCGGCAAGCCCGTCAGCCATTGCCTGCGAGAGCAAGTCCCCCGCCCGCTCCATGTCCGCGTCCGCAGGGATATACACGTCCCCGCCGCAGGAAATCGCGAGCGACAGGCAGCGGCGCAGATGCCCCGTTCCCCGCCCCTTCTGCACGCACGGAACGCACAGCACGGGACGGACGACCGACGGCTGCGCGAACGCCCCCACAATCTGCTCCGCCGTGTACGGCTCTTCAACAGGATGCCCGTCGGAAACATCATCACCAGAAACAGCGCGCACCAGCGCGAGCGCGCGGCGGTAGTCGCCCTTCGTGTCTATCGTCGTGCGCAAGCCGGGATGCCTGAACGGCGCGGGGGCTTCCACAAACACGCACTTCCACCGCTCGGCATGATTGTACAGCGCAGGCCCGACGTGCTCGTGGTCATAGGGAAGGTCGGTCAGATTCCGCGCCTCAAGCAGCGAGCGCGCGTCGAACATCTCCACCCCGCTCCCGTGGGGCAAGCCCGTAAAGGTGATGTAGTCGCACGTTCCCGTCTGCCGCCGGCGCCCGTATTCCTCGGAAAGCAGCTGCGCCGCCTCAAAGAACAGGAACGGATTGTCCGCCGTCGCGCGGATAACCGCGTCCGCCCCCGTCCGCTCGATGACCATGCAGAAGCGCTCCAGCACGTCGTCCAGCGGACCGGCGAACAGCTCGTAGCCGTTGCGCTCCGCGACCGGGGCAAGCTCGCCCGCGCTGTCCGCGTCGGTCGCCACGAAGTAGCCGTCCGCCGCCACGCGCCGCATCGCGCGCAGCGTCCAGTCCAGCACCGTCTTTCCGCCCAGGGGAAACAACGCCTTCCCCGGCAGCCGAGACGAATTCAAACGACATTGCACTACGACTATGGTCATACCGCCGCAGTATACATGATTTGCGCCCTTTTGGGAATACGCGCAAAGAACGCGAACGGCATCCCGCCCTAGTCCACCGTGATGTCGCCGTCCGCGCAGCGAACCGTCACGCCCGACGAAACGGCGTCCACGCCCTTGTTGATGACGCACCACTGCGCCACCGAGCCGTCGAACCGCACCTCCCGGAGCCTGCCGCAGCCGCTGAACGCGCCATCGCCGATGGCAATGACGCTGCCCGGAATCGTCACGCGCGCAAGCGACGCGCAGGCACAGAACGCGCCCGCCCCGATGGCGGTCACGCTGCCCGGAACCGTCACCTCCGCCAGCGACGCGCAGCCGTTGAACGCCCCATCGCCGATTTTCGTCACGCTGTCGGGAATCACCACGCGCGCGAGCGACGTGCAGCGCACGAACGTGCCCTGCGCGATTTCCCGCACGCCGCCCGGAACCGTCACCTCCGCCAGCGACGCGCAGCCGAAGAACGCGCCCATGCCGATTCTCGTCACGCTGTCGGGAATCGCCACGCGCGCGAGCGACGTGCAGCCGGAGAACGCGCCCACGCCGACCGTCCGCACGCCCTGCCCGATGGTCACGCTCCTGAGCGCGGGGCATTTCCCGAACGCATCGATGTCCTCGTCGTCCTTCTCGCGCCAGACTTCCGCGCCGATGACCGCCACGCTGCCCGGAATCGTCACCTCCTCCAGCACGGCGCACTCATAGAACGCGCCCGGGGCGATTGCCGTGATGCCGTCGGGAATGACGACTCTCGCGGGCAGCCCATCCGCCCAGCCCGTCACCGCCGTCCCCTCCGTTATGAGATATGCAGGAACCTGCTCCATAATTCACCGCTCCTTTGCGGCCGATTTCCGCCGCTGTCTCCGTACCGGCAGTATAGCACGACGGCCGCGCCTTGTTAAGAGCCGCGCGAGCGCGCATATTTTCGCGCCGACTACCGCAGCCGTTTTGCGGCGGTTTTGTAGACGCTCCGGCGGTGCCCCACCACGAGCATCAGCACGATGAACACATCGTCCTTCAGCTCCGCGATGAGCCGGTAGTCGCCCACGCGGTATTTCCAGTACGCCGACAAGTTCTCCTCCAGCGGCTCGCCCAACGACGTGGGGTCGGCGCGCTCCTCTATCCGTTTAAGATACTTGAAGATTCTTTGCTGAACGGGCTTGTCCAGTTTGGCGAAGTCATCCTCCGCCTGCGGACTGAGGATGACTTTATAAGTCATACTTCTCTTTCAACTCCTCAAGGCTTATCGTCTTAGCCCTGCCCTCCCGAATCTCCTTCGCGCGGCTCTCGGCAATGTAGCGCAGCTCCTTTTCCGCAATGTCATCTTCCATGGTCTCTTCTATGTATTCTTCCCGCGTCTTCCCATGCTCTTGGGCAATCTTGTCCACCAGTTTCACGAGCGTCTCGTCAAGCTGAACGGTCACCGGCACCGTCATTCTCACCCTCCTTGCCGTCGGATATGCCATAAGTATTGCAGAATCCGCCCGCGCCGTCAATCGGCAATGCCGCCCGAGCGCGGGTACGCTACAAAAACGCCCGCCCCTGAGGGCGGGCAACGCGCACTGCGGCACGCAGACAAAAAGCCGCCACTGCGAGGGTGGCTTACTTTTTTTGTTGTAATACTGCGGTGCGGACAACCAACTTTGATAACTATAATTACGCAGAGAATTTCTGCTTTGGCACAAGTCATCATTTTAAGGAATGCCTTAAAATGATGACTTTCTATGTTTTGGGGAAGAAAATTTCTTCACATACTCATGCCTCTTTTTCTGCCACCCTTTGTTTTTTTGGAGATTACGTTTCTCACAAAATCAATGGCACACGACAAAAGTGAAACAGAAGCCGTGCAAATGGCAATGCATGAAAATACTTTATTTTGGAATTGCATAACCCCAACGCCAATAGCAATAAGCCCCACTGCATTCAGCAAATCACGGAAAATATGACCGCACATCATTTTTGATTTATCATGTTCAATGAGTTCAAAAATCTGCTTTATATCCTTTGCGTTCTGCTGTATCGTTTCCGACTGCTGCTTGTCAAGGATGTCTTTCTCGTTCAAACGGGAGACATTTTCCTCAAGTTTTTGCGGAATTCCCTCAAGCCGTTTTATCTCCTCCGCATTCTTTTGGATTGCCTCTGACTGCTCTTTGTCGAGAATGTCTTTCTCGTTCAAACGGGAGACATTTTCCTCAAGTTTTTGCGGAATTCCCTCAAGCCGTTTTATCTCCTCCGCATTCTTTTGGATTGCCTCTGACTGCTCTTTGTCAAGAATGTCTTTCTCGTCTAAACGAGAGACATTATCTTTTACCTTGGAAGTCAAAATCTCTTGTTTCTTGAAAATATCCTCTTGCTGTTTGAGTTGACGGACTACATTCATCATCTCTTGCCGTGCAAGTTCGGAGATTTGCTCTTTGCTCGCACCGTTCAGTTTCGCCTCGATTGCAAGAACTACGGTTCTGTTCATAGCAATATTTGCACAACCAAGCTCGAATAAGTTTTTTGAGACCTCCGCAAGCCGTTTCTGAAATTCAAATGACTTTTTCAACGCACTGACCGACACCTGCTGTGCGTCGGCAAGCTTTACAACAGCCTTTTGCGTATCATCGATAATCTCTTTTGTGTTACCAGAACGATGGCGGAATATCCATTTGCCTTTCTCTTCGTAGCGCTCCATGTCGTTGACATACCGCATCGCCTCTTTCGCGCTTTCCTCGGAATTGATGACTTCTTTTTCCAAATCCGAGATTTTGGTAATCATTCCCGAAATGGAATCTGGCAGCTTATCCATATCCACTGGTGTGGCAACGCCTGCGATTATTGGCGTAATCAACTCATCTTTTTTCATAAAGTTACCCCCATTGCAAAATATCTTTCATCTCATCGATAAGTCCCGGATTGTTTCTCTCAACTTCGGGAACTGTATCTCCGATATGCTCAATGCTTCCGGAAATGACCTCGCATGACGCAACAAAGTATTCCGCTGATTTTTCTGCCACGACATACAACTGTTCCATCGCTTGTTCTGTCGCCTCCGCCTCAATCCACATTCCTTCCTGCAAATAGAAAATCTTTGCGATTTGGAGCATAAGGCTCTGGCTTCTCAATTTGAGCTTGTCGTTGATTGCTTTCTGCCTTTTTATCCCCATGCCGACATCTGTAGCAACGGCAATCACAAAACGACCTACGCCGACAAAATTGACACGCAAAATGAAATCTTTCCAAAATAACGGATTAGTTGGAGGTCCATTCTTTATGGCTGAGCGGATGGCAGCATCCGCAAGGTCGATGGCGGTAAACGTACCGCTTTCGATTGTCATCATACGAGCAATAGTCCTGTTTTTAAATGGAATGACAGCATTCCAATTCACGTCTTTGAAGTTCCCGTGCTCTTTGTATTCACAAACAAGTCGTCTCACAAAATAAAAACTACGCACAAGCACTTCGCCAAGCAGAACAGGAATTGCCTGTCTGCCAAGTTCATTCAATACAGCCAGTTCTGAACGCATATCGAATTTTTCTTTTACATATAAATCATTGACAATCTTCGGAAGACCTGTATCTTTCAGCAGCGGGAGCGATGACAATTCATGCAGCAACGAAACAAACAAACCCGGTATTCCCATGCCGCCGCCAGCAGTATTTTTTGAGCCGCCCATATCACTTACCAAATGTCCTGCCCAGTTTCCCGCAACTTTTAGCACGGATATGACCGCAGGGGCAGCCGCTAATAGTTTTATAAGTTTCTGAATTGGCTTTGGGATTTTTTCGTCTATCTTGTCTTTATATTTGCTTTCTGCAATATTGCACATCCATAAAAGAAGCCCGGAAATTATGATGGGTAACCATATCCTAATTAATTCTTCAGATTCTGTTTTAACAAGAACAAAATGCCATTCGCCGTTTCTATCCACAAAAATACCAGTACGGAAAAGTTGCACAACGATTGACGCAACAAGTCCTAGCAAAGTCGGATGATGGGCAAAGTCCGCAAGATGATGATTTTTCGCACTTACGCCTATATTCGCCCCTTTCCATATATTATCTTGCGCAACAGGAAATTTCTCTTCCAAACGACTAATCGCACCAGCTAATCGTTCGCCTTCATATCCGTTCAGTTTCGCAAATTTTGTAATAAAGTCGTTCATCTGGCGATGACTGACGGCTTTGCCGCGCTCAAAACTGAATTCCCCGATAACAAGGGAGTCAATCATTCCGCACAAGACTCCGCTGGCAACGGCGATTGTATAGTCCAATCCGTCGGCATGATTCGTGAGCCGGTCGATTTCTGTGTTCAGCGCATCGATTTTATTTTGAATCTCCGCATTCCGCGCATCAATGTCTGCAATCTGAGCCGCGATATGCGCCTTGCGCGGGTCTGTGCATTCATCAAACGAAGGAAGTATTTCATATTCCACTTGAAAATCATCATCTTCCAACGCCTGTATTTTGTATTCTGCCAAAGTTTTGTCCGCCATGATGTTTCTCCTTTGCGTTTACCGTCCGCCGACAATTATCTATTTGCACACGGGGCAACGCCCCGCGTCTGTGCACATATTTGCTCATTGAGGTACTCGAAATGAGCGTGGGAGCGGGTGAATTTGCCCGCTCTTGCGGTTTAGCAGGGGCGAAACCGAGACTCGCTAAAAACGCTCACCAGTTCTCGTTTTTCCGGCTACGCCGTCGCTCCCTAGGTTTCGAGAGCCTCAGTCGCCACCGCCTACTTCTTCAGCACCTCCTTCTTGAAGTGTTCAATCTCCGTGTTCGCGTAGTCGATGAACGCGCTGTACGCCGCGTCGCCCTCAATGAGTGCGTGCGCGTTCACGTGCTGCACGAGCGTCTTGTACGCCTCCTCGCTCGCCGCCCGCGCGGTTTTCAACGCGCCCGCCGTCTTTGCCGACCGCTCGTCCGTGCGCTGGCTCGTCAGCTCCCGCACCGTCTCGTTGGCTGTCTTTAGCTTCTCCACGAACGCGCCGAGCGACAGCGCCTTCACCTGCTCTGCTAACTTGCCCTCCAAGTCCTGCACGAAGTTGACGAGCATGCCCGTCTCCTTGTCCAGCTGCATCTGCGGGTTGATTTTGTAGTCCTTGATGTGCTGGCTCAGGATTTTTGCCGCATCCGCCATCGCCGCGTCGGGGAAG
>JAFLSP010000110.1 GCA_022510885.1 Treponema sp.
CGTGCGCATGGAAAGGGATTTGAGCGGGCAACTGCGCAATGTGATTGGCAGGAAGGAATAGTGTGTCTGCGTGAGGTCACATCTTTTCGCGATGGGAAACCGTTTTCCTGTGCGAGGCGCATTCAATCTTCCGCGCGCACCAGGAAAAGGGTGATGCCCTCGCCGACGAAGCGTTCTTTGACTGCGGCGACGACGCTTTTGACGATGGGAACATCCGTGTCCGCGACGTAGGCGAACAGGACGAAGTTGGTCTCCGGCCAGGTGGTGCTGCCCAGCTTGCGGTCATCGCCGCCGCGTCCGTGCGCGAGCGGGAGCACCGTGTAGCGGATGCCGGGAACGCAGGCCTCCAGTGCCTCGGTGATGTCGTCCTGCACGGACTGGTTTGCGATGATTTCTGCGCGGTACATCAGTCGGCCTCCTTGCCCGCAGGCACGGGCAGCACGCGGCTTTCTTTCGGCTTCTGCTTCATCACGAGCGAGTAGAGCACGGGGATGAAGAACAGCGTGATGAAGGTGGACGAGGTAAGCCCGCCCACGACCGCAACGCCAATCGGCTGCACCATGCCCGCGCTGCCGCTCGACGCGAAGCACATGGGGAGCATTCCCAGAATCGTGGTGAGCGTGGTCATCAGGACGGGGCGCAGGCGGCTGCACCCTGCCTCAAGGCAGGCGGCCTTCAGCTCGCGCCCGCGGTCAACGAGCAGGCTCGTGTAGTCCACGAGGATGATGCCGTTGTTCACGACGATGCCCACGAGCATAATCAGCCCGATTGCGCTGACGGTGCTCATCGCCTGGTCGGTCACTTTGTAAATCAGCACCACGCCGATGATGAGAAACGGAATGGTGCAGAGGTTGATGACCGGCGCCTTGAAGCTCTCGTAGGTGCCCGCCATCACGCCAAAGACGAGCAGGATTGCCATGAAGATGATGCGCCCGTACACGAGCCACTGCTCCTGCGTGTCCTTCCAGGAGCCTTCGTAGGCGACGGTCACGCCCTCGGGCATGATGAAGCCGGCGGCGGCGCGCTCGCGCAGGTCGTCGATGACGAGCCGCACGTCCTTGTTGGACAGCACGTCCGCGCTGACCTTGACGATGCGCATCTGGTTGTCGCGGCGTATGGTGACCGGCCCCAGGCCTTTCTGCACGGTCGCGAAATTCGCCACGCTCACCAGTCCGTTCGCGCCGCGCACGAAAATCTGCTCCAGGTCGGCGACTTTCTGGCGGTCGGAGGGCTGGTACATCACCTTCACGTTGTATTCCTTTCCGTCCTTGCGGTAGGTGGTCGCCGTCACGCCGTCAATCGCGTAGTTGATTTCGCGCGCCACGGTCGTCACGTCCACGCCGAATGCGTAGGCGCGCTGCCGGTCGATGTCAATCACCACGGACGGCAGCCCCTCCTCCGTGTCAATGGTCGCCTCGCCGATGTCCTCGATGCCGTCCATGACCTCCTCCAGCTGCGCGGCGACTTGCAGGGCATGGTCAAGGCTGTCGCTGCGCACCTTGAGCACGATGTCGCTTCCCGCCATCTGCCGCGCCATGCCCTGCCGGAAGCTCAGCCGCACGTCGGCGGGGAAGTCGGCAAAGTGCGCGCGCAGTTTGTTCTGTATGGTCACGTCGTCGTCAATCTGCTCCGCGCTGTCGGGCAGCTGAATCTGAATGGAGCCGGTGTAGGACGAGGTGTTGCTTCCCGCCGTGGAGATGAGCGTCTTGTAGCCCTGCACCTCGCTCCTGATGATGTCCTCAAGCTGGCTGAGCACCGCCTTCGTCTCCGCAAGCCGCGTGCCGATGGGGAGGCGCACGTTCACCGTCACGCTGTCGTCGTGTCCGCCGGTCATCATCTGCGTGCGGATGGTCGGCACGAAGGCAAGCGCGACGGCAAGCGCGCACACGCAGATGAGCGTGGTCGCCTTGCGGTGGCCGAGCGCGCAGACGAGCGCGCGCCGGTAGAGCCGGGTGATGATGTTCATCGGCACGTCGAACGCGGCGTAGAGCCTGATGAGGAAGCGGCTTTTGAGCGGCTTTTCCTTGCGGTTGGTGAGCGGCAGGAAATGCCCCGCGAGCACCGGCACGAGGAAAATCGCCACGAACAGCGACGAGACGAGCGCGATGACCACCGTAAAAATGATGCCCTTGAACATCTGCCCCATGCGCCCCAGGTCTTTCATAAAAAAGAGGAAGGGCACGAACACGCAGATGGTCGTCATGTTGCCGCTTAAAACGGACATGACCATCTCGCTGGAGCCGAGCACGGCGGCGACTTTCGGCTTCGCGCCGCGCGTGCGGTACACGTAGATGTTCTCAATCATGACGATTGAGGCGTCCACAATCATGCCCACGCCCAGAATCAGCCCCGTCATCGTAATCATGTTGAGCGTGATGCCCGCGAAATTCATGCACAGCAGCGTGATTATAATAGAAAGCGGGATGCTGATGGCGATGATAATCGTGCTTTTCATGCTCTTGAGGAAGACGAACAGCACGAGCACCGCGAGCAGCAGCCCCTGCCACGCGCTGTCGAGCAGGGTGCTCAGCGTGTCGCGGATGGAGTCGGTGTCGTCGCGGATAATCTGCAAGGTCACGTCGGAGGGGAGGATTGCCGCAAGGTCGTCCAGCTTTTCGTAGACGGCGTTCGCCACCGTGATGCTGTTTGAGCCGGACTGCTTGGTGACGCTCACGTAGATGCCCGGCTCGCCGTTAATCGAGACGATGCTGGTCGCGTCCGAGTAGCCCATGAACGCCCGCCCCAGGTCGGACAGCTTCACGTCGTAGCCGTTCACGGTCGCGATGACCGTCTCGTTGATGTCCTCGATGCTCGCGAACTCGCCCGTGGTGCGGATGGTGTAGTCCCGGCGGCCCTCGTTGATTTTCCCGCCGCCCAGCTCAAGGTTCTGCCGGCTCAGCGCGGAGGTGACGGAGGTAATCGTCAGCCCGTAGGCGGCAAGGCGGTTCTCGCTCAGCTCCACGCGCACGATTTTGGTGCGCCCGCCGCTCACGCTCGCCTCCGCCACGCCCTCGGCCTGCTCAAGGATGTCCACGATGGTGTCCTCGGCAAGCTGCTTGAGGTCGTCGTTGGAGCGGTTGCCGCGCACGGCGATGCGCAGAATCGGCATGGCGTCCGCGTCCATCTTGAAAATCGACGGCGTTACGTCGTCGGGCAGGCTGCGCGTCACGCGGTCGAGCTTGTCGCGCACGTCGTTCACCGCCTGGTCAAGGTCCGTGCCGTAGTTGAACTCAAGGTTGATGCGCGCGCGCCCCTCGCTCGACGTGCTGGTCATCGTCTTGAGGTTGCTCAGGCTGACCAGCGCGCCCTCAAGCACCTTCGTAATCGACTTCTCCACGGTCTCCGGGCCTGCGTTCGTGTAGTTCGCGCTCACGCTCAGGACGGGGTAGTCGATGTCCGGCCAGAGGCTCAGCGCCACGTTCTGCAAGGTGAAGATGCCCATGATGCCGAGCAGCACGAACACCATGAGCGTCAGGACGGGATGCTCAAGGGTCTGCTTGGTCACGCTCATTGCGCGCCTCCGCTCTTTTCGCCGCCCCCCTGCGTGATGTCGCGCACTTTCGCGCCGTCGGAAAGCGCGGTCTGCCCCTCCACGACGACGGTCTCGCCCTCCGCAAGCCCGTCAAGAATCTGCGCGACGGCATCGACGGTCTTTCCGAGCCTTACCTCGCGCCGCTGCACGGTGCCGTCCGCCTGCACCACGTAGGCGTAGTAGCGGTCGTCCTTGGTCACGAGCGAGTCCAGCGGCATGACGACGGTGCCGGAGTAGTCCACCGTGTACAGGATGACCTTGGCGAACATGCCCGCGTTGATGCGCGCGTCGTTGCGGTCAAAGGTCAGGATGATTTCTTTCGTGCGGCTCAGCGCATCGACCACGGGCGAGACGCGGCTCACCCGCGCGGTGAAGGTCACGTCGGGGTAGGATTCCAGCATGACGTTCGCGCGCAGTCCCGTCCTGAGCAGCGACACGAAGCGCTCGGGGATGTTCGCCGTCACCTGCAAGTTGCGGATGTCGCCAATCGTCGTGATGACCGAATTCGTGGAGACCTTCGTTCCCACCTTGAGCGGCGTGGTGACGATGGTGCCGCCAATCGGCGCGTACACCGGGTTATGCACGTAGCGCGCGCCCGGCTCGTTCGGGTCAACATAGGCGATGATTTGTCCTGCCGTCACGGGCGAGCCGAGCTGCACCTCCACCGAGGCGACGCGCCCCGCCATGTCGGGGAAGACCTCCACCGCGCTCTGCGGCTCCACCTCGCCGTTGGTGGCCACGTAGTCGTGCAGCGTCGTCGTTTCGAGCGTCGCCGTCCTCACGCTGAACGTCGTGCCGCCGCGCCTGCCCGCTCCCCCCGCGCCGTCCTTTTTGGCGACGCGCATGGCGACAAGCACAAGGACGGCGCTCAGTGCCGCCGTCAGTATCATCACGATATATGATTTGCGCATCTTTGCCATGCTCCGCTCCTATCTGCCTGAAATCGTCCCGAACGGAACGCCAATCGTATTTTCCAGTTCCAGCACCGCGTTGATGAGCGTGCGCTGTGCGTTGCGCAGGCTTACCTGCGCCGAAAGCAGGCTGTCGCTCGCGTTCTGGAGGCTGAGCAGGTCCCGCGTGCCGCGGTTGTAGGCCTGCAAGGTCATGTCGTAGGTGCGCTGCGCAAGCTCCACGTTCGCCTGAAACGACTTGAGCGAGGACTGCGCCTGGGCGATTTTGCGCAGGCAGCCCTGCGTGGTGACGGCAAGCGAGCGGCGCGCCTCGTCGAGCTGCAGCTCCAGGTCGGCAATCGTATCCTCCGCGCTGCTCACGCCGTCCGCGCGCTGCGACCAGGGCAGCAGCCCGTCAAGCGGAATGGTCGCCGTGAGCGAGAACGTGCCGCTGTCCGAAAGGTCGCGCTCTTTGCCCGCCGGACGCGAGTACAGCCCGTGCGACCACCGCGCGGTGAGCGCGGGCGCGTAGGCGGTGAAGCGCGCCGCGAGCAGGTCGTTCTTTGCCTTCTCAAGTCGCTTCTCAAGCTCGGCGACCGTCGGCGACGTGATGTCCACGCCGTCCAGCGTGACGCGCTCGGCAATCCGCACGTCGTCAAGCGAGCCGAGCAGCTCGATTTGCGGGTTGCCGTCCATGCCGAGCAGCCGTGCGAACGAATCAAGGTCATTCTCAAACGTGACGTGCGCGCTCTCCACCGTGGGCAGGAGGCTCTTGTAGCGCACCTCCGCCGTCAGCACGTCCAGCTCGCTCATGCGCCCCTGGTTGTAGCGGGCGAGGTTCTGCTCGTACTGCTCCTGCGCCGTCTGTAGGTTGCGCTCCTGCAAGGTGATGTTCTCTTTTTCGTAGAGCAGGCCGTAGAAGGCCTCGCGCACGCTCCGCTCCACCGTGCGGCAGGCCTGCTCGTAGGAGATTTCGCCCTGCTCGTAGGAGATGCGCGCGGATTTCATCGACGTGTAGAGGTTGGGCGAAAAGGAAAGGCTGATTGCGCCGCTGACTTCCGCCGTAAAGTCCGACGGACTGCCGCTGCCGCCGATGCCGTCGGGGGCGGAAAGCCCGCCCGTCACGCTTGCCGACGGACTGACGCTGTTCCAGGAATGGTCTTTTGCGCGGGCGGCCGCGCCGAGCGTGATTTCGCTGCGCCGGAGCGTCACGTTGCGCTCGCGCGCCATCGCCACCGCGTCCGCAAGGGAAAGCGTCATGCGCCCGCCGCCGTCCTGCGCAAGGACGCGCGCCGCGCACAGGGCGGCAAGCGCAAGCAAAACCGATTTTCTCATCAGCACCCCATTTCCCACCATCTCTATATAAGTATAACGCAGAATCGCGGCGTATGTTGCGATAAAATTTTGTTATAATTTCGGCGGATTGGCGCGCGTGGGTGGCGGCGATGGCATCATGCGCGGGATTCTGCGGCGGGGCAACGCCGCGGAATCCCGTTCTTGCCTATCCTACTGGGCGACCGTCTTGCAGGAAATTTCTTCTTTCAAAGCAAGCACTTCTTCCAA
>JAFLSP010000111.1 GCA_022510885.1 Treponema sp.
ATCTACAACAGTAGAAATTTAGTATTGAATCCAAACTCTTGGCGATGTACAACAGTACCATTTCTTGCTGTTTAGCGCATTTTGCCGCATGAAAAGTGCCGGAATTCGGTCGTTTTTCATAATTTTTTCCAGTAAGACCCAAGGTTTGCAATTTCAGCCAATAATAAAAACTTCCTTGTCCTCATTTTTGGCGTATCCGTAGCACGTCTTTTTGCACGTCTCGGACAGTTTCAGTATAATGATACTGTCCTCTTCTGTAAAGGCCTTCATGTAAGTGTTTTTGATTTCGGTTTCGATGTTCTGAAGGACAGTCTCGCTGTTTTTTATCTCGAACAGGGAATACTGAAGCCTGAATCCGAACTTAGAAAGATACTTTGAGAACTTCGTTCGCAGCTTGTCGTTGCTGATGTCATAGCTTATCAAAAGCATTTTCACTCCTCTCCTTCGATTTTGAATACAGGAAAATCCTCAACGGGCTTTCCCCGCACGAAAGCGCGGTAATACGATTGCAGGAACAGGAAGATGTCGCCTTTGCGCCTCATAAGTTCCTCCAGAACGATGCCCACATACTTCTTCGAATTCTTCCACGGCAGAATGTACTGGTTCTGATTCCTCCAAAAATCCTTTTCAGAAACCTGCCCCAAATTCAGCGACTTTAAAATCGCCGCGTCAACAATCGGGCGGAACGGCTCCTCAAGGTCGCAGACAAGCGATTTGCGATGAAAAAAGTTTGTGTGAAGGATTCCCTCGTAAACATCGAACCCATACATCTCAAGGAGCGCGTTCACTATGTTGAAAAGAATCGTGTAGCCTATGTCCATGAGCGTGTTTATAATGTCGCCTTTCACCCTCGGCTGCCTGGACTTCCAGCTGTAATCCGCGAACATGGACTGAAAATAAAGTTTCGCGCTGATTCCCTCAATCCCCATTATTTCCTGCCGCGAAAGCCCTGTCTTTCTGACATCGCGCTCGTATTGTGCAAGACTCTTTATCGTCTCTTTGTCCCTGTCCGTTTTCTTCCGTCTTGATTTGAGCGTCTCCGCCTGATTGCGGATTTTGTTCGCGATGATATGCGCCGCGATTTCCGTTCCCTTGTACTCATACTGCTTTTTTCTGAGCAGGACGTTTCCCTCCGCCTTTGCGGGAAGAATCGAAATAATCCTCATGTTTACGGTCATAAAGACGATGGAGAAGCCGAATTTTTTCGCGCGGTCGAGAATCCCCGTGGTCAGGCAGAAGTCCCCGCACACAAAAAGCGCGAAAAGCCTGTAGCACGTGGACTGGTGCTTTGTTTTCCCCTCCGCATCCGAGACGATGATGTTGTCATTCTTGAAACTGATTTTCTCGCCCCTCTCGATGAACACGAACGCAATCTGCTTGTGCTCAAAATCTCTCGTGCTCATCATGTCTCATGCTCCGGAAGTTCTTTTGGCGCGAGCGGACGGTCGCAGAAATCGTTGTAGATGCAGCGGCGGCATTTTTCGGCGTTGCTTGGAACAAAGGTTTCCACGTCCATCTCCTGCATCGCCTTGTTCACGGCGTTGAATTTTTCGAGCATGGGCGCATCGTCCTCGGGAAGCGGAACGGGATAGACTTTGTTGTCATCGCTTGAATAGAGCCGTATGTTTTTTACGGAAAACCCCATCTCACGCAGGCAGAGACACTGCGCATAAAGCTGGAAAACATAACCGTCGTAAATCTGTTTTATGCGCTTCTTGCGTTCGGTGAGGATTCCTTTTTCCGTGTCGAAAATGTCGATTTTCCCGCAAAGCTTGTATTCGTCTGAGAACACGTCGATTCCTTGCAGGATGTTTTTGTGCGTCGAATATCTCTGCTCGTCAATCGCCCTATGCGCGGCTTTTCCGTCAAGCTGCGCCTGCCCATAGTAAAGGCTTTCGGAAAGCTCGCCGTATAACTGATGATAATAAATCGAAAGCGGGCAGAATATGAAGTCGTTAAGATAGCTTATCTTAAGGTACAGTTCCATGGCCGCCTTTATGTCGCATACGGTTTTTCCTGCGCGAACCTGAACCAGTCGGCATCCTTGATACTTTCGATGTAGCCTTTGTCGTTCAAATTGAAGTTGTTCCTCAGCAGATACAGGCCTTTCAGTGCGATGTGGTACGCGCCGTTTGCGTCCGCGTCTATCGGGAGTTTCGCGCTCTTTCCGAGTTCTTTCTGCTCGTGGCTGTCAAAGAACGTGCCGTCCGCCGCCCGCACCGGGGAAACAAGATAGTCGATGTCAGAATTCGGCACTGAATTACGCATCTGAAGCGCGGCGTTGAGAGAGCGCAGCAGCGTGTCAAAGAATCTTGCGTTCTGTTTCTCCGCCTGAATCTCCTGAACCGAGTCGATGAAATTCTCCCCGCTTTCCCATCGTATGCCGAACTCGGCAAAAATCTTCTTGAGGTCTTCCGTAGGCTTGACCGTGACGCTCTTCCGTTCCGCCTTGCTGTACACAATCCGCTCGCCTTGCGTGTTGACCTCCCATGTTTTGCGGAAGTCCTTGTCGTGCCACGCGCTCGCGCCGAAGTTGCCGTAGTCAAAGGTGAAGATAAATCCGTCCGTCTCATCGTCGTAGCGGATTGAGTTGAATTTGTCGAAAAACTCCTTTTTCTTCTCCACGTTCGTGAGACCCTTTGTGATGAACAGATTGGCAAATCCCGTTTTCGGGTCGATTTTTGAGGTGTAGCCCGCGGGAATGTAGAAAAGCCAGCCGCACTGCTTTCCCAAATCCTTGAACGAGGTGAACTTGTCGGTAAGCTGGTAGCCGTTCAGCACTCCGCCCGGCTCGTTCGGCAAGCGGTCTTTGAACACAAGATAGTTCAGCTTGTCTATGAGCATCTGCTCGAATTTCTGGTAGACCTGCCGCTCCACGGCGAACCTTCCCCGCTTGAAGCCGAAGTTCAAGTCCTCCATGACGACAATCGCATTGTGCTCCACCATCATCACCGCAATCTCATGCACGACATTGGAAAGATAGCCTTCCTTCAAGTCCTTGATGTTGCCGATTGCCCGCCAGTTTTTCCGCGCCTTGTCACGCGCCGCCTCTTTCTGCACGAGTTTTTCCTGATAGTCCACGCGCACGGTCTTGTCGTTCCGCGCCTGCTCCACCACGTTGAGCGTTTTCTGCATCTCAATCTCGCCGTTCTGATTTATGAGCGAAAGATAAATGAGATGCCGCTCGCCTCGGTCAAGCCCGATGATTTTTATGTCGGGATTGTCTTTCAGGAATTCGAGCACACGCACGTTGAATTTTCTGCCGGTGATTTCAGGAGCCTTGAAGTTTATCGTAATCGGGCAATGAAACAGATACGTGTTCCTTGTGAAATGCCTGTCCTTCGTTATGTCGTGCGTCGCCTTTTTGCAGACGACGTTCCCGGAATCAAGCAGACGCTTTGCCTCCTCGGAAATCGAGGAAATCATGCCGTTCTTGAATTGGTAAATCTCCTGATACACATCCTCTGGAATAGTCGAGCCGTCTTTCTCGGTTCGGTTCACAAGGACGGAATCCTTTTTGTGCGTGTGTATTTTCAGCCTGTCGTTCGCCGGGCGGAAGAACAACTCCGCCTCGCCGTTCAGTTTGATGACGACATCGTTCAGGTTCTCTTCCGAAAATATGTTCTCAAAGTAGAGCGTGTGGAGATTTTTCTTTCCGTCCGCTTTCTCCGCAAAGTCTTTGTTGTAGATTTGAAAGAGAAAAAGACTGCCGCTTTCCACGAAAGAGTCGATTTTTTCCGCAGGAACATTCTGGAACGAGATTTTGTACCCCTGTGCCTCAACCTCTTTGTAAAATCCGCTCATGTCCGCATACGTTTTTGTCGGCGAGAATGCAAAGCCGAATTTTCTCCAGTCCTCATGGCGGCTTATCGCGTCTTTGAACCAGTCAATCAAAGTGTGCATGAAGTCTTTGTCAAAGGTGTCGCCTTTTTTGTGTTTTCCTTCCTCATAGCCGTTCAGAATCTCCTGCGGCGGATTGAATTCGGCTTTGCCTTTTTCGGAAAAAAACACTTTCGGAAGCATCTTGTTCGGTCCGGGCAGAAGCTTGTACACGACTTTTCTGTAGCAGTTTTCGTCCGCAGAATCTTCTTTTCCAAACTTCGGCTTGTCTTTCGGATTGAAGATGCCGAGAAAATATCTTCCGTCTTTCAGCAGAAGAATAGCGTCGTTCGACTGCTCCTTGTTCTCGTCCCAGCCGTTGGCGAGAGTTGGGCAGTCAAAATTCAGTTTGATTTTCTTCACCTCGCCGGGCTTTTTAGTGATGAAGTTCCGTGTCTTGTTGTAAAGCGGGACAATCGCGCCCAAGTCCGCGAGAATCTCATCGTATTTTGCGTAGAACGCTGAATCTTTCTGCTCCTCGCCGTTGTAGTCCACGAGTTTCAGATAATGGTACAGGTTTTGCGCGGAGTCCAGAAAGTCCTTTATGGGGCTTGCCGCCTCCTCGTCCTGCTGCAAATCCTTGCGCTCTGAAAAACTGATTCCGCTGTAGCTCCCGTTGATTGCATCAAAAAACGTGCAATCATGGACTTCGCCGTCCGTAATCCCCTTGAAGCGGAAAAAGTCATCCACAGAAATCTGCTCCGTCTTGTCATTGGCCTTGCAGTAGGCTTCATAGGATTTTTGCAGCTCCGCGAGCGAACAGTCTCTTTTCTCAATTTCCTTTATGAGCTTTTCTTCCGCTTTGGACGAAAGCTCCCTCGCGATTCTCGCCTTTTCAAGTGCGACGCTTCCTTCCCGCAGGACAGACCAATGCCCGAACATACTCTGCGCGAATTTCGTGTTCTCCTTTGCGGGGACGTATATCTGCGCAAGGTCAAAGTCATTGGACTGCGAGAACAGTTCTTGAATCCCGGCGATTGCTTTGTCCAGCGTGTTTTCCTTGAACAGCCGGACTGCCTCATAAACCTGCTCGCTCGTCTCAAAGCCTTCTGGTATGAAAGATGCGGTTTCCCTGTCGCTCAGAATCTGCTTGTAAAGGACGGTCATCTTGCCACGCAGGGCTTTCTTCTGCTCGTCGGAAAGCTGCTGCCGCGCAAGGTTGATGTGCTCGTTCAGACCCTTTGTCTTTTCCGTTCCGGCCTCGCCCGCAATGCCGCCGATGACGGTGTTGTAAAAATCGATTCCGCTTTGGGCAAGAACGGCGTTGAAGCCTTCCGCGCTGAAAATGTCCGCGAGCGTTTTTCCCTGCAAATGACCCGCAAGGGATTTTTCGGTGTCCTGTATAATCTGCGGAAAATCTTTCTCAAGTTTCTTGAAAAACTGGACGTTCGCAACGAATTTCGGAAAATTCTCGTTCACGATGCGGTTTGAAATCGCGGTCGCTTTCGCCTCGTCGCTGTAGATGTTCTTTCTGTTCTCATGAAAGCCCGTGAAATAGGTGCTGAATTTGTCAAAGACTTTCAGAGCATTCTCTTTGTCGGAAATATCCCCGCTTGTGTCCGCCTTTATGACTTCCGGCAGAAGCTCGGAAAGTAGCTCCTTGGCGAACAGTTTTTTGAACCGCTCGTCTGACGTAAATTTCTTTGCGATTTGTTTCCGCATCGCCGCTTGCAGGGTCTCAAGCTCCTTTTTGTGCTTGTCCTTTTTCTGGCGGTCAGTCTCTTTCTGAAAAAGCTCGAACTGGTCATACAACGGCTTCCATTCAAAAGCCGATTTGGAAAGCGTTTCCTCAATAAACGAGCGGTGGAAGTCATCGATGAACTTTTTTATCTCGCCATAGGCGTTCGCCCTCTTGAAATCGTTTTCAAGCAGGTTCAGCCGTTTTATGTTCTCTTCCGTCTTGCCAACAGGAATGAGAGCGTTCCGCAGTGTGATTGAACGCGAGTAGCCGTTTTTATATCCGCAGAATTTGTCATCAAGGGTTTTCATGTTCTTTCTCCGTTGGGGTGTTTTAGTTGATGCCGAGCACTTAATGTTTAGTAGATATTATATCACAAAACGCGCAAAAA